>JAUWNZ010000090.1 GCA_030612385.1 Pseudomonadota bacterium
AAACAATATAAACCGAAATTTAATACACAACTTTGCCGCAAGCTGCACTCAATTTAAGAGCCTTAATTATGACAGTCTCGTAAAAAGTCAAAATATGCACAATTTCGTCATTCCCGTGAAAACGGGAATCCAGTCTTTTCAAGTACTTAGCCTTCTATGGATTCCCGCCTGCGCGGGAATGACAGACTTTTTACGAATGCATCAATTATGTATCAGTTCAATAAATAGGGGCAAATCCAGACACGCAGCCGCCTCCATCTTCTGGAAACGGGGTTTGGGCGTAGGCGTAGAGGTTACGCCTTTGAGCTTTGCACAGCCCCTGTAGCGGAGACCCTCAGGTCTCCATATTCACGTAACACAGTATGACTGAAGCACATGGAAGGCTGAAGCCTTCCGCTACATGCTTCCGCTACATGCTTCTGCCATATGCCTTCCGCTATTCATTAAGCTGATACCTTAATATCGTACGAATGGTTTTCTCTTAACCACTTACTGCAGTTATCGGCCTAAAGTTCAAATCGTAGACTGTCCTTTTTGCATTCACAATATTGCGAATCACCCTGACGGCTTCGACCATGGTCCTGAACTGCTCAGTACCGTTAACGTAGAGAGGATCATCTCTTTTTATGTTGGAGTAAACGATAGGCGAATCTTTGTTTTCGGGTCGTAACCAGACAGTGTTTGATCCGGCACATAATCCATATTCACAGCGCACATCCCCTACACGTATGATTCCGGAGCCGGTCTCCCATATTTGCCACATCTCATCGGACCACATCTCCATATCGCTTTCCAATCCATCCATTTCCCCTTTACCCGTTTGCAATATCTCTTCTTTTGAATGACAACCCACACCTTTGCTTTGCAAATACAGTGCCACATTCATGCACACACTGAACACCATCTTCCACTCTGCCGGATACATGCGATCCGATAATGCAGTTGCGCTGCTTTGGTTCGGGCCTTCTGTCGAAGGGCAAAAGAATTTAGCTGTGAGTTGCAGGGTCGGGTTGAGATATGAGGTATGAAACCCAACAAAAGGCTTTGGGCTTTCAGCCTGAGTAGTTACGCACGGACGGTTCGACTGAGCTCGCCGAAGACAAACAAGTTTGTCCATGCCACCCGCCTGATTTCTGACTTCCGGTTCCGGCTTGTCCCGGTTAGGTGGGGGTAACGGAAATAATAGCTCACGCATAGCCCGGAGTCACTATATAAAAATCTCCTGCTTCCCTTCCGCTGGAAGCAGGAGATTTGTTTCAGGGCAAAGCTATGATCTGCGATGTTCCTGGTATTGCGTTACTACCCTTCAAGCCTACCATAAATCTCGGAGTCCGTTTTCGGTGGCCGCCAATCACGCTCTGTCCAATTCCAGTTTCTTTCCTCCCACTCTCCCTTCGCGCCATATGACTTGACTCCCCCATACAGGGTTGTCGAGTGCGCCTTTTTTTCTATTCCTGAGACTTCTCTGATTATTTCTATAAAACGCGAGAACCCCCCCATGCCGCCGGTTATCTTGGGGCTTACCTGTGTTGTTCCATGACCCATTCCAAGCACCGGTTTCTTCTGTGCTCCCATCCTCAAGGCCTCGACCAGATGCATCCTGCCACTAATAACATCCAGAAAGACCCCTCCCTTAGCCTCTATGATAAAATCTACTTCGTAATCCGGTTTCTCGCCAAACCAGCAAGGATCACAGGACGGCATCCGCATGCCGAAGGCCACGTCCTTATTAAGATTTACGTCGGCATCTTTCAATGCCCTGAAATGATAATCACCCATTAATAGGGGCTTACCTCTATATAGTACCCCCGCTTTTTTCTGGAATGCTTCATCGCCCTTGAGCTTTTCCACTACTGCATTTAACCACTTTTCTGTAAAAACATCCATTTGCATCCTCCTTTTTAGCTGTGTTCTTAAATATGTTCTGAATCGGTAAAATGGACTTCCCCTCCCCGCACATATAAACCTATTGTCGCGGCACACTAAACCATCTAGATAGGTTTCTCTACCTTCCTCTCCAACGAAAGTCAACACCTGTTTTATTCCACCATCAGGGCTCACCATACAAAGTTCCACTTGGAATCAATATAGGCAACCAACCCTGACGACCCTGTCGCAGAAGAGCAACACAGCGTCAACTCACCTTTTGCAGGAAAATCTAAATACCAATCTCATTTTTAACTTTACAAAATTCATGCCACAACTATTTTCCAAATTATAGTAAAGTAAGCCTGCTCATGAAGATGAACAAAACTCCGGTACATAAGGGCAATACCAAAAAAAAGGGTAATACGGCATCCATACATTAACAATTTCATTACGACCATCTGATTGCAAGGTGGATAAAATCGGTCAAAACTGCTTTTTTGCACCATTTTGTCCGATATATTCTAATTGGCGCCGTTGTTTAAAAGTATATTTGTAACCGCTCACCGCAAAGCGCTGAGATGACAAAACAGTTAACTTAGGATTACAGAAGCGGTCATTGGAGCAGCAATGGTAGTCCATTCAAGGTTCGAAGCTGGAAGCAAAGACTGTGGTGACATTCTTGCTGTTTGAAATCCCCTTTAAGAAAGGGGAAAATGATATGATTTCATCTTCTGAAAGGAAAAATTAAAAATTGGAGCGAAGCGATTTTAGTTCCTGTTTTAGAAGAATAGGTTCTCTGCGGTGAGTGGTTATGTATTTTTTTCAAAAAATGGCGAAACCCCGGTAATATTCGGTCAGGTTTTTGCATGTAAAAATAAAAAGTATTTTCGTTAAGTTTTGAAGAAGTTGAAGGGGAAAATAAGCATCCTGGGAAAACTGATCGATGTAACGGAAAATATTAGCCCAACAAGATCAAAGCAGCCTGGGTTTTTCCGGTGATTGACTATGCATCAAACCAAGTGGTGGGGAAAGGGACTGGGCAGAGTCCCTAAAATAGAGGTAGGGGGTGAGGGTTCATGTCCCCGCCAATCCGAAGTGCAGAATTAACTACAACGAAAAGGAGAATACTCAAATGAAAGTTTTTACCGAGGAGTGGTTTAAGGCTTTACAGGAAGCAGTCAAAAAAGATAAGGAATTACAGAATGAGGGCAGGTTTTTTACCAAGACCCTTCAGTTGAAGATATTAAAAGATCCAGCGGTTGGCCTTGATAAAGACGTGGCCTTTGGCGGAGTGCCTACCGGCGAACCCAGTTGGTATGGCAGTAAACCGGATGAAGAGGTAGATTTTATTATAAGTGGCAAGGCAGGGGCTTTTGTAGCTGTCGCTACCGGCGAAGAGCATCCGACCATTGCTTTAGGCAAGGGAGGTAGTCTTGAGTTAGAAAAAGGTAGTCCTGAAGATCTGCTGCCGAATATGAAAACACTTATGTGCCTTTTCGAGGTGATGAAATCGGTTAGCGGATTGTAAGGGAAAATGCGATATCGATTACATGATGTTCACGTTTCTGGGTGTGTGGGCCATGAGCACTCCGCCCACTTACAATCAAGCAGTCGTTTTTTAGATGCAGTGAGTATAGAAGCATCCTCGCTCAATACGTTTCGGGTTGGTAGAAAATGAATCCACACCTCACTATACCTCCCATGTTGTTGGATGTTGAAAAATCGAATAAAAATTAGAGCCGGTAAGTTGCGGTAATTGGAAGTAGGATACAGTGTATTTCTCCTCCTTTGTTTAATTTATCAAATCTCAAACGAGATTTCATCTTGACAAAAGCAGGGCATTCTGTTAATATATAAAGTGTCTGAGAGGATAGAAGCAGAATGTAACTACCCAGGTTGCTTAGGCTGAAGACTGATAGTTTACACCCTGACATACTTAACTCTCAGCCTAAACGCACCCCAGGGGCACATTTTCTGCGGGGCACTTACAGCCGAGTAGTTTACAGTAAGTGACTATAGTATCCAGCAAGCCTGGAAGTATGGGTCCGGGGTGTGACAAGAGATGATAGGAAGAATAGTGGAGTAGAAGTTTATATTTAAAAAGGAGGAGATTATGGCAGCAGATAAGGAATTGGTGGAGTTAATTAAGGAGGATGCGAATCTGATGAAGACGCCTGACTTAATGGAAAAATACACGAAAAAAGGCTATTCTCAAGAGGTTATCCAGGAAGCGTATCGCGAAGTGATACAAACGTTTATGGCCGATGACGTTCCTGAGTGGACCAAAACTTAATAATCTCACGTGGTTTATGCGTTTATAATTAATCTGTGTCCAGCTTTCGCAATGAGCGTTTCCAATGGGAGCGGACCGCATTGCCGCCAATGGAGATGTCGCCGGCCCTTGTGAAGAGACCGTATTTAAGCTGAAAGCTGGTAACTGCCCAGGTTCAAAGTTCAGGGGTTCACGCCTGCCCTGGCGCGATTTGATGTGCGTTCCCCGCACGATCGCAGGGAAGCCGGGTCTGGGCCAGGGGTTCAAGGTTAAGCAGATGAAAACAAGGGTTCTATTCCGAGATGAATGCGGAGTTAATCTTTAGGGGGGAGTATCCTATATGCTCCCCCCGGTTCTTGTGGAATCCGTGCTGCCTTGCATGGAAGTTCGGGACGTGCCATAATCTTCCCGGGTGCGTCCAACCGTGACCCTTGAACCCGACAATCTGTGAGTAGTTACAAAGCTGAAAGCTAAAACGAAAAATCTTCTTCCTTTCAGCTTTGATCAAGAAGAACATCTCCCGAAGATATTCTGTGAAACCTTCCCTGATCGTCCTTCAGGGTCAAGACTCCATCCATGCCGACATCCTGGACTTGCCCAAAATACATCTTGCCCATAACGTCAACCATAATCCGCTGTCCGATAATATCTGCAAGTTCCTTCCATCGGCGTATGACAGGTTCAAATCCGCTTTTTCTTAACATTTCGTAGTAGTTTTCACACCACTTCAGATATGCCTGAATAACATCAACTCTGGAAAAAGTTTCCCCCGTTTCAATAAAAAGTGAGGTGGCTTTCCCTTTTATATCTTCAGAAAAATGTTCCTCCCGCGTATTCACATTTATCCCGATACCGGCGATGATATAGTCTACTTTTTCCATTCCGGTACTAACCTCACTAAGAATACCTGCCATCTTTTTCCCATTTACAAGAATATCGTTCGGCCACTTGATTCTGACTTTTAATTGCGTAAGTGAAAGCAGGGCCTCTGCCGCTGCAACCGCTACCATCAGGGTTATCCTGGGAGCCTCTCCCGGTGGTATGGCGGGTCTCAAGATAAGCGAAGTGTAGATTCCCTCGCCCTCCGGTGAAAACCAGATTCTATTTCTCCTCCCTTTGCCACGGGTCTGCTTCTCGGCAATAACCAGGGTTCCTTCAGGGGCGCCGCCTGCCGCTAAATCTTTTGCCCTTATATTGGTTGAATCAGTTTCCCTGAAATGAAATATATCTTTTTTACCAAAAACTCCGGTATCCAAACCTTCCCTGATTTCATCAGGCAGCAACAGGTCTGTAACCTTGCTGAGGAGATATCCTTTTCGGGGGGACGACTCTATGATGTAACCCTCCTCCTTCAGTTTGCGGATATGTTTCCATACAGCAGCCCGGCTGACTGCAAGTTTATTGCTCAGCATCTCGCCGGAGAGCCATTTCCCCTGTTCTTCTTTCAGGTACAATAATAAATTTTCCTTTGTTGTCACAACATAAACCCGTAATAGCTCAATAAATAGGGGCAAACTCCGGTATGTAAAAGTGATTGTGAATCTTAGCCATTCACGACTTGAAATTGGAAATTAGAAATTTGGGAGAGATAAAACGAATTTACGAGTTGACAGG
>JAUWNZ010000137.1 GCA_030612385.1 Pseudomonadota bacterium
AGCCGCCACAATCAGAAAAGCCAGAGAGGAAATGGCAAAACCTAACAAAAGCTTTCTACTAAAAATTTTACGCTCCCATTCCCCCAAGGTCTGAATCCACTCCCCAAGTTGGTCTTGATATACAAGGACGTCAATGTTGACAATCTCGTGAAAGGTCTGTCATTCCCGCCTGTCTGCCGTGCCGGCACAGGCAGACGAAGTCGGTAATCCATAAATGGCAAGGCGCCTGAAAAAACCGGATTCCCCCGCACAGGCGGGAATCTGTGATCCGTTACCTCTATTTACAGAGGTCCCACGCCACGCTCATTAAAGCAAGTCAGTTCTAATTATAACGCCGCAAAACGGCATAGCGGAGCTTTGTACGAGTTTATCAATCCTCGGTAATTATAAAAGGTAAAAGACTTAATGCCCTGGCCATCTTAATAGCCGATGTCAGCTCCCTTTGATGTTTAGCACAATTTCCTGAGACCCTTCTCGGCATAATTTTTCCCCTTTCGGTAAGAAAAATCTTCATTGCATCCGGACGTTTATAATCGATCTTTATCTCTGAATTACTGCAAAACCTGCAAACCTTTTTTCTGTGAAAGCTCCTTCTTGCAGGCCTGGGTTTATTTGAGGGACTTCTTTTTTCATATGCCATTTTCTATTCTTTACACTCCTTTTCCGCTGAGGATTCATCGGGGGTTTTTTCACCATCTGTGACGTCTGTTATATCCATTTCCGATGCGCTAACCGTTTCTGTCGGAGTAGTATCTTCAGGGCTTTCATCCTGACCGGCAACGGCCATCTCTTTTTCAATCTCTTTTAGATCAACCTTTTCGGCTTTCTTTGTAGACAGGTATTTCAGAACGTTGTCATCAAACTTCATTTTTTTTTCCAGTTCGGTAACGACGGTACTGTCGCCGACAAGATCCATCAGGATGTAATATCCTTTTCTCTCCTTATTGATTGGATAGGCCAGCTTTCTTTTACCCCACCTTTCGACTGCAACCACAATACCCTTCATGTCTGTGATTATTCCCCCAAACCGCTTGATTAGTTCGTCAATGACATCATCAGGCAGATCGGGACGTACAATAAAGATTGTTTCGTATCTCCTCAAATTGCTACCTCCTCTTGAATACTCTCCTCAGCTTTGATTGTTAAAATTCTACGAAGTCAATAAAAAAAACTTTATTATAGATGTTTAAATAAATCAAGATTTTTCCCGAAAACTCAAAAAATACGTAAGCGTTCACCGCAGAATTCGCAGAGAGCGCAGAGAAACTATTCTTGTAAGCCAGGAGCTAAAGTCTAAAGTCGTTTCGGTCTAATTTTTTCTCGTTCCCATGCGGAAGCCGTGGGAACGAGATTAGAAGACGGTCAACCTTGAACCCTTGAACCTTGAACCCTTGAACCATTTTTAGGGTCTGTCAGGAAACAACTTATTTCCTGGCAGACTCTAACTGGCAGGCGATGCGGGACTTGAACCCGCGGCCTCTGGTTCCGGAGACCAGCGCTCTATCCTACTGAGCTAATCGCCTTTTAATCCAAGTATTCTCATATAATCTGCTTGACCAACCTCAGGGTATCTCCGGTAAAGTGTTTTGTGCTCACCTGTGATCGGCTAATTTTGCCACAATTTGCTTCGCCGGCCGGCTTCTATTCATGCTGTAAATATGGAGACCCTGAGCATCGTTTTTTATCAGGTCATTAGCCTGGGTAATCGCATATTCAATACCGTACTTTTCCATCTCTTCCGGTTTTTCTCTCAGGCTGTGTATCTTCCGATCAAGCTTAAGCGGTATCCGGACTCCACAAAGAGATGCAATTCGCTGTATCTG
This sequence comes from Pseudomonadota bacterium, assembly GCA_030612385.1. GTDB lineage: Bacteria > Desulfobacterota > Syntrophia > Syntrophales > JADFWA01 > JAUWNZ01. The sequence goes on from JAUWNZ010000137.1 coordinate 1,824, forward strand.
TTTATAATTCAGGATTGGAAAGATACCGGGAATGATCGGTACCATGATACCCTTTTTAATGGTCATATCCCGGAATCTGTAAAAGTCCTCATTATTAAAAAACATCTGCGTAATGATAAAATCCGCCCCTGCATCCACCTTAATCTTCAGATTAATCAGATCAGCATCCAGACTTGGAGACTCTATATGCCCTTCGGGATAGCCGGCGACGCCTATGGAAAAATCACCATTCAATCTGATAAACTCAACCAGCTCACTGGCATAACCGAATCCTCCTTTTGTCCTTATAAATTTAGTCTCCCCTTTGGGTGGATCACCTCTAAGGGCAAGGATATTTTCTATATTAATCTCTTTGAATTTATCGAGAATCCTGGAGATGTCATCTTTTACAGATTGCACACAGGTCAGATGGGCAAGGACCTCTTTATTGAAACTGTTTTTGATTTCAGATGCAATCTGCGTTGATCTGCTTTGCGTATTTCCACCAGCGCCATAAGTAACCGAAATAAAATCAGGATTTAACTCTTCCAGTTCCTTAATTGTCGAAAAAAGGTCCTCAATATTCCCATCCCTGACAGGGGGGAAAACTTCAAATGAGAGGGCCGGTCTTTTTTTTAAAAGTATATCCCTGATCTTCACAAGAACCCCGGAAATTGCACTATCTAAGACAGTGTAAACTGTCATTAAGGACAAGAATTGTCAACACTTTTCTACATCAGACTTGTAATATTAAATTTAAGCTGTTAGCATAAAATTAAGTAGTTTCTCAATAAATTAGGGTAAGTCCAGAAATTATAGGAGTTCGATAAATCGTAGGTGTTCACGGCTTGAAATTGGAAATTAGAAACTTGGGAGGCCTGCCTGTGCCGACACGGCAGACAGGGGCGCACGGGCAGAAATGAAACGAGTTTACAAGTTGGCAGAAGCGTTATCAGACATGGTCTGGCACGACTTTGATAAGTGAAACATTGAATACATTCATCAACAGTACAAAAGCATGAAGGCCAAATTTCCAATTTCCAATTTCAAATTTCAACATTCCGTGAACGCTTACCAATATATGTAGCGGAAGGCTTTAGCCTTCCATTAAGGTGAGAATGGAGACCTAAAGGTCTCCGCTACACGGGATTCATGTATACTCTGCCAAAACTGCGCAGTATATGTAAATGCAATCCCCTTATTTATTGAGCTGATACGTTTTTCCTTTAGCCTTCAACCTAACACGGACAAGCCGGAACCAAAAAATGGTTCACGGTTCAACGGTTCACGGTTCAAAGGTTGACCGTCTCTAACCACTGAACCGTGAACAGTAAACCTGAGTAGTTACGTACGGACAAACAAGTTTGTCCATGCCACCCGGCCGCCATCTCTTTTTTTCTCGTTCTCATGCTCCAGCGTGGGAACCAGTCCAATTTCTCATTTCTCATTTCACCCATCTCCGGCGTTGCGAAACACTCCCTGTGTCTGCTTCCACATCCCAACAAGTTTTTTCTTGACAAAATAAGGAATGGTGTCTTACACTCCAGACGTTTATTAAAGACGTTAAAAAAATACAAGTGGAGGTAATTGACAAGATGGGTGAAGAAGCAAAGGTTCAGTTGAAGGATATCTATCCGGTGCCGGAGTCGATAAAGAAGAGGGCGTATGTCAACAGCCGGGAGATGTATGACAAGATGTATAAGCGTTCCATCGATGATCCCGAGGGTTTCTGGGGTGAGGTTGCCGAGGAGTCTATTGACTGGCACAAAAAATGGGACAAGGTAGAGGAGTATAACTTTGATCGCAGGAAAGGCGACATATATGTCAAGTATTTTCAGGGCGCGAAGCTGAACGTCTCCTACAATTGTCTCGACAGGCACCTTGAGACCAGGGGAGATAAGGTGGCCATCCAGTGGGAGGGAAACGAGCCGGGTGAAGACAGGGCGATTACCTATAAGGAGCTTCATCAGGAGGTCTGCAAGTTTGCCAATGTCCTCAAGGCGCAGGGCATCAAGAAGGGAGATAGGGTGTGTCTCTATCTGCCGATGGTCCCGGAACTGGTCGTTGCGATGCTGGCGTGTACACGCATCGGCGCCATTCATACCATCGTCTTTGGCGGGTTCAGCGCCGATGCGCTGAAAGACAGGATCCAGGACAGCGAGGCCAAGCTGTTGGTGGTTTGCAACGGCACCTTCCGAGGGGCCAAGGCCATTCCCCAGAAGTCCTCCGGCGATGAGGCGCTTAAGGTTTGTCCTTCCGTGGAGAAGGTTATAGTTGGGGACAGGGTCGGCGACAAGATAAAGATCGAGTGGAATGAAGGCAGGGATTTATGGTGGCACGATGAGATGGCCAAGGTCGATGCCGATTGCGAACCGGAGTGGATGGATGCGGAAGACCCTCTCTTTACCCTCTATACTTCAGGCTCCACAGGGAAACCCAAGGGGGTTATGCACACCACGGGCGGATACCTTCTCTATGCCGCCTATACTCTCAAGATGTGTTTTGATATTCACGAGGATGATATCTGGTGGTGCACCGCCGACATCGGATGGGTCACCGGTCACAGCTACATC
>JAUWNZ010000089.1 GCA_030612385.1 Pseudomonadota bacterium
TGCCTTAATAAAACAGACAAAATCGAGTATTTCCTTCAGCTTGTCCAATGGCAGCCCCTCTATTTCACATAAAAGGTCCTTTTTATATTGCATATTTAGTGTTTCCATACAATTTCACCTCCATTTCACAACGGTTAAAAAACCTGACCATGCTGCTTGAAACCTTAGCGCCTTTGCGTGAGGCATAAATTCTTCCGCAGTTGCCTGCCCCGGCTGATTTATCCCTTCCCTTTTTAAGATTTTCCAGATCGTCAAGAAGATAATCTTTACATCCAGCCATAAACTCCAGTTATCCACATACCACACATCCAGCTTAAACTTGTCCTCCCAGGAAATAGCATTTCGCCCGTTCACCTGCGCCCATCCGGTGATCCCCGGCTTTACCTTGTGACGCCTCGCCTGCTCCGGTGTGTAACGATCAAGGTATTGCATAAGAAGCGGCCTCGGCCCGACAATGCTCATGTCCCCCTTGATCACATTAAACCAAACTTCTTTTTAATCTGCGTCAATCTGTGTAATCTGTGGATCCATGCTGGTCTTCCGCAAAAACCGCCCCAGACGAATCAATCGCTTCCCATCCGGCAGCAGATTCCCATCCCCATCCCGTTCATCCGTCATGGTTCTGAATTTATAAATAACAAAAGGCTGGCCACGCAACCTCGGCCGCACCTGCCGAAAAAGCGCCGGTGAGCCGATCTTCATTCGCACCAAGAATCCAATGAAAATAAGAAGAGGTGATAAGAAAATCACAGAAGGACCTGCAATCACCAAGTCAAAGAGGCGTTTCTCTAATTGAAAAGTCATGATATATCGATGTCTTTGCAAAACATCCCATTTTGCCCAATTACCCGATGGCTCTCAACAAATCCATTTCTTTGCGTAAAATAGTGTCAACAAGCTGTTTCAGATCAATATCTCTTCCCGCTGTTCTTTGATAAAAGAATTTTTCCACATCCTTGTCCAGATAAACAGGAATCTCCAGTTCGTCTATCGGGCGATAAAACTTCCCCTGCTCTGCCGTTGAAAAATCATATTCCTCCTTCATAAAACTACCTCCTTCTTTCAAGATATTTTTTTGTTTCTTTTTTTGTAGCTTTTCTTGATGATATAATCCTTATTGAGCTGATACATAAGAAGGGATAAGAAAAAAAGGCAGGTATACTCAGTGCAAGATCAAAAAAACGCTTCATCAGGTGAACCTTCTATATATTTCCTTACGATGACCTATCCTGACGATTTCTATCGTCACTATATCAGAATATACCGAATAGATTATCCTATAGTCTCCTGCCCGAACGCGATATGTATATTCTGCACCATGCAGTTTACGGCTCCCGGGGGGATGGGGATTGTCAGGTAGTGTTTCAATAGTTTGAAGAATTCTTGAAATGGTCTTCTTTTGAAGTTTCTTGAGCTCTTTTCGAGCCGATTGTTTCCACTCGATCTTATATGAGGCCATCGTTTTTTAACTCAGCAAGAAACCTTTTGTGAGGTATTGTCGGCTCATCTCTTCTCTCAGCCACAGCAGCCAAATCTTCGATATCCTCAATCAACTCTTGAAATTTAGAGATCGACAAAATAACTGATTTTTTCTTACCCTTTTCATCCGTTATATATTGAGGGTAAACATTGTCTAAACTTATCATTGGAGTACCTCCTTCCTGACCACAATAATACTATCACCTCAAAGGTGGAATCGCAAACCAAATTGGCATTTCTGCCCTTCATCCTATTAGCGCCTTAGCGCTGCGTGAGACCATTAATCTGCGGATCACAGGCCCATCATATTAGTTTACCACAACAGAACGAAAGATTTCTTCGAAACGTCGCGCACCGATCCGAAGTGACAACTCCTGTTCATAAAACATTTTCCCATTATGTCCCATCAGGTCAAGCTTTTCCCGGGTCATATTATAAAACTTCTCAACAACATCAGCTATATCCTGCGGGTCTTCCGGTGTGCATGTCATTCCAGCCCCGGCCTTCTCGACCAATGCCGCAGCATCCCCCTTTACACCCATTAATATTGGACGACCTGCTGCCATGTAAGCCTGTGCCTTGGAAGGTATTGTAATCCTGAAAAGAGGATCATCTTTCAAATGGACGAGAAGCACATCGGCCAGGTTTAAAATATCACCTATTTCGCTTGACGGCCGACGTGACAGAAAACGAACATTTGTCGAACCTTGTTTAATCGTTTTTTCTTTCAGTCTGCCAACATCAATACCACCACCGACAAAAACAAATTGAATCTTCGGCAACCAATTACGCAATAAGAGCGCGGCCTCTAAAACCGCATCAAGGGCCTGTGCTTTGCCCATTGTGCCTGCAAATACGACATTGAATCGCCCGGCCATGCCAAGTTCGCGTGCCAGGTCCTCATTCCGCACTGTAGCTTGAATTTTATTGTCTTCGCACCAGTTATATATCACTTCAATCTTATACTCTGGCACGCCTCGCCTGATCAGCATTTCCCTGAAGCCGGGGGACAAAACAACAATTTTAGCCGCCTGTGAATAAATAAGCCCGCACCACTTTTCAACCATCCAGAGAGCGGCAGAATTGTCTAACATACCTGACGCCGCAAGCGTATCCGGCCAGAGGTCCTGGATATCATAAACAAAGGGAACGCGGTGAAGTAAATGTAGAAACAAAGCGGGAAGGCCTATGGTTGCCGGGGGATGATATACATAGATAACATCTGGTCGCTTCACCAAAAAAAATCCCGGAAGGGATGCTGATAATGCAAAACTTGTGTAGTTTAATATGCGTTTTATTGAATTGCTGTCATGGCTTGGATACAATGGAACGTGAATGACTGGAATGCCGCCTATCATCTCTCGCTGGAAGAATTTTATTTTATACCCATCATATAACTTGCCCTCTGGATAATTCGGGAATCCGGTTAGAACCTCAACTTCATGGCCCATCTTAACAAGCTCAGTGGCAAATGAAACTCCCTTGTAGAAAGGTTCAGGCTGAAACCATTGACTCAAAATCAAAATTTGCATTACACAAAATCTTTTCTTATTGCTTTTTTACCACGAAGGACACGAAGAAAAAGAAGAAAATCTTTAAGCTGACCGCTTCGTGATACTTCGTGCTCTTCGTGGTTCGAGCTAATTTATCCCGTCCCACATATTACTCAATTTTGCAGTTCCAATAATCAGCTTGACCACCCTTTGTGATACATTTTTAATTTCATACTCCGCAGGAATGGGATGCTTGCGCTGAGAGGTATTTTCTTCAGTTACCACTTTAATAGCCTGAACAATTGTCTCAGGATTCAAACCGGTCAAGACAATATTCCCAGTATCCAAGGCTTCCGGTCTTTCAATAGCGTTTCTCACGGTAATCGCAGGAAATGAAAGGATTGAAGATTCTTCACTTATCGTACCGCTGTCTGAAATTGCGCAAAAGGCATTCATCTGGAGATGGTTGTAATCAAAAAAGCCAAAAGGCTTTAAAAATTGTATGTTGGCATGCAGCTTCACGTCGGGTAAAACCTCAAGACGCTTTCTTGTCCTGGGATGGGTGGATACAATGACCGGCAGACCATATTCTTCACAAACAAGATTCAAAGAGCGCAAGAGCAAATCAAGATTTTCTTTGTTATCTACATTTTCTTCCCTGTGAATGCTGGCAATAAAATAGCCGCCTTTTTTTAATCCGAGTTGTTCCAAAATCTTGGAAGATTTAATCTTCTCCATGTGAGTTAAAAGGACTTCCTTCATGGGTGAACCTGTAAGATAAATACGGCGGTGGGGCAGGCCTTCAGACAGCAGATGACGTCTGGCATGTTCCGTATAGACGAGATTAAAGTCGCTGATATGATCGATAATCCTGCGGTTGATCTCCTCGGGAACATTAAGGTCAAAACAACGGTTTCCCGCCTCCATATGATAGATAGGAATCTTCATTCTTTTAGCCATTATACCGGCAATAGAACTGTTGGTATCGCCCAGAATCAAGACCGCGTCCGGCTTTTCCTTTTCCAGCACCTTCTCAATGGAAATAAGAATATTCCCCATGACCGCGCCCAAAGAACTATGATCCACGCCCAGAAAATAGTCAGGCTTGCGGACATTCAATTCCTTGAAAAATATCTCACTGAGTTCATAGTCATAGTTCTGGCCGGTATGAACAATCTTATGCTCAACATATTTATCCAGAAGCGCCATCACACACGAAAGGCGTATGATCTCCGGCCGCGTTCCAAGAATCGTCATTACTTTAAGTTTATTCATTAATATCCTTTTTTAGCCACGAATTTCACGAATGGGCACGAATGGTTAAAAAGTAGCCACGAATTTCACGAATGGGCACGAATGGTTAAAAAGTTATAAAACTAACAACTTATATACAACCGCCCAAAAAAATTTGTGTTAATTCGTGCAATTCGTGGCTAAAATTTTAGAAAACAAGGCGTTCGTATTCAACCCGTTCTCTGCCAAAGTTTATAAGCAAACCAAGTTTGAGTCCGGTGGCTTTAAGATAATTCAGCACCTGTGCTTTGTGAATATTGTTAAGGCGTTCAACCGCTTTCAGCTCCAAGAGTATTTCACCATTTACAACCAAATCAGCAAAATAAGTGCCAACCGCATCTCCTTTATAAAAAACCTTGATCTCTTTTTGAGCTTCAACGGATATATTTCTCAAGCAAAGCTCTTTCAACAACGCCCTTTCATAAACCTTCTCGAGGAAACCAAACCCGAGAGTGTTGTAAACTTCAAACACCGCCGCCATAATCTGATAAGAAAGCTCTTTATATACAACGTTTGTCATTCAAATATCCAATATACAAATTCGTGATAATTTGTGTAATTTGTGTTACCCTTTTTTTGCCACGAATGCACACGAATAGACACAAATATTAAAAGACTAACTAACAGTTTTTTATGTATAACTTTTTTTATCTAATATTTATTCGTGATAATTTGTGTCATTCGTGGCTTTAAACCTTTTCAAAATAAGTATCCGGCTTCTCCGGATCGAACATCTCACTCGCCCAGAACAGTGTCACCAGAACACCTTTCCCCACATTTTCGATGGAATGAGTATACCCCGGCGGTATGTCCAGTACGCGGTAATCTTCACCACAAACTTGATATTCCAGAACATGATCACTGTCTATATGCCGAAAACGAATCACAGCAGTCCCCTGCAGGACCAGAAATTTTTCAGTTTTCGTATGGTGATAGTGATTGCCCCGTGTAACCCCCGGCTTAGTGCGGCTGACAAAAATTTGCCCCATGGACGATGATTTTAAAAACTCTGCAAGACTGCCACGCTGATCGGCTTTTATGTCCAGGCCATACTCAAATTCCTGGTTATTCAAGTAGCTGAGATAAGTGCCATACAGGGTTCTTTCAAATGCATCACTGAAATCCGGCAGAGTCAAGCTGGTACGCATTTCCCGGAACGATCTAATCTTCTCTGCCAATTCTCCCAGGCTTATCCGTTTCGAAGGGAGTGGTTGTGCAAACCTGAAACCGGGTGACACTGATTCCAGTTCAGATATAAAGGCTTCCACCACATCATCAATATGTGTCAGGTCAATCTCGTGAGCCGGATCAGAAATCTGAATAGGCAGGTCGTTGGCAATGTTATGGCAAAACGTTGCGGTCACGGAGTTATAATCAGGCCGACACCACTTCCCAAAAAGATTTTTAAACCGATATACAACACATTCTACCCCGGTGGTCTCAGCAAAACCTTTCAACACTTCTTCCGCAAGACGTTTACTAACGCCATAAGGATT
>JAUWNZ010000074.1 GCA_030612385.1 Pseudomonadota bacterium
GGGATAAACAATGAGTAACATAATTTCAGGTTCACGGTTCAAGGGTTCACGGTTCACGGTTAGAGAGCGATGGAAATTGAACACTGTAGGGTGGGTTTTATACCCCACCGGCGATGGTGGCATATAAAATGCCACCCTACATCCTTGGGGGTTGCCCATATTTGTTGAGCTGATACGTTGAGTTGTTGAGTTAGAAAATAAGCATGTTAAATCAGCATATTAGAGTTCCAATCGTATTAAGCGTTCAGGTTATGTGTAAAGGGTATGAGCTTTAGATCAAACGTAAGGTCAAAGATCTAAACTAAGAGATCAACAGGATGTCTGCGTGCGACGCACGGGCAGTAAAAACTGTCATGTCAATCCTGTCAAAAAATAGCTGAACTATTACCATATGAGTTTTTAAATTCCTAAAAAAGAAAGGAGATGATTCCCATGATTGATGAAGAAACGGGGGTACTGGAAAAGGAATTCTTTGATTTTCTGACCAGGTTTGAGATCAACAGGGCGATGCGATATCAGAGTTTTGCAACCTTGTTTTTTCTTGAACCGGATCAAGAATTAAACAACGGTGTGACTTTGAGAACCTTTGCCCGGATTCTCAAAGAAGAGTTCAGGGATACAGACATTATCGGCCGTGTAAATCACTGTCGGTTTGGGGTTATCCTGCTGCATGCCGATTCCCAAAGCTCCTTCGCCGCTGGGGAAAGACTGAGAAGTCGAATAGCAAATTATCTCTTTTCCGAAAATAAAAAGGCAACCATCAGTCTCGGGGGAGCGTGTTTCCCCAAGAACACCACCAGTTATAAGGATATTATCTTCATGGCCGAACAGATGTTAAAGACGGCAAGAGCAAAGGGAGGAAACACCATCTGTTTCCCTTCGAAGGAGGAGTTGTGAAAAGTCACCATCTTTTTAATTGCATTTTATGGATAGTTATATTGAGTTTTTTGTTGTCCGGCTGTGCCGCCGCTCCGACAAAGAATGAAGAATCTGCGCCGGGGACAAGTAGTGAACATTATATTTTAGGTTCGGAAGATGTGATTGAGATATCGGTATGGAAGGAGGAAGACCTTTCTAAGGTAGTATTAATAAGACCTGATGGAAAGATTTCACTGCCTCTGATCGGTGACATCCAGGCAGCGGGTCTGACCGCCGAGGAACTGAAGGAAAACATAGGAAAAGCGCTAATAGATTATGTGGATAGTCCCACCGTCTCGGTCATCGTTCAACAGATAAACAGTCTGAAGATATTTATCCAGGGTGAGGTTGCGCGCCCTGGTGTACTCGATCTCAGGAGTAATACAACCTTGCTTCAGGCCATCTCTCTGGCAGGAGGGTTCACCGAATGGGCAAAGAAGGACAAAGTTGCCGTCTTGAGAAGGTCCGGAGATAAGGTTGTAAGGATTCCTGTAGATTATGAGAAAATCCTTTCAGGAGAAGATCTAAGTCAGAATATCCTTTTGAAACGAGGAGACACAATCGTTGTGCCATAAAGGAGCGATGACTACTCACGTAGTCAGGCTGAAGCTGTTTAGGCTGAAGGTACCCGAAAAACACGATGGCCGCACTTTGGCGGAGAAACGGTTCGACTGAGCTCGCCGAAGACAGCAGATTTTTGCATCAAGTATGGCTTCAAAGTGTGCAGTATTCCCGCTTTTCCTAACAGTCTTCAGCCTTCAGTCTATCCACCTGAATAGTTACAAGGAGTGATGAAATGAATGCAGGCATACCCCGGAATATTAAGAATGTAATCCTTGCCCTGTTTATAACGATATTTATTGCCGGAGCAATCGTGTTTTTATCGACACGGGAAGCGTGGGCAGGCGAGTTTGAGTTTGGTTTTTCCACCTCATTAGCGGAAAAATATGATGACAACATATACCTGGATGAACATGACGAGGAGGATGACTTCATTACCTCCTTTACCCCGGCTGTTTCCATCGCTTATTTAACTGAGAATACCAACTTGAGTTTAAACTACCATCCCGAATTTGAGTTTTATGCCGACAACTCCGATGAGAATGATACCAATCATAGCGGGGCATTTAATCTCAACTCCCAGCTTACCCCCAGGCTCAACCTGACGGTGACCGACAGCCTGGTATTTACGCCGGCCCAGGATACAGCCGGGGAAGAATTGAGAGACCACCGCCGGGGATCCAGAAGCAATGACAGCGACCAGTTAAACAACTTTTTCAATACTGCTCTTTCCTATCAGATTTTTCATGCAACCTCCATCCGGGCAGGATTTAGCTACAGTCTGGAAGACTACGAAGAATCCGAATATCAGGACAGCGACGAATACAGTTATGAACTGGGAATGGACCACCGGTTGACAGGCAACGACACTATTTTTTGCAGTTATCGTTACCGGAGGATGTTCTATGAAGACGACAAAAGCCTCAGGTCTTACCAGAGACGACCCGGTTACGGTGGAGAGAATGACACCGATGTACAATCAATCAGTATTGGAGAAACGCATCAATTTCCGAGGGGGCTGGTATTGACCGTCTCAGCCGGGCTGGAATTTATAGATGAGGAAAATGAAGATAGTGAGACAGACTGGAGCGGCAGCGCCGGTCTCGCCAAGACTTTTCGCACCGGAAGCCTTGGTTTGAGCTTCGACAGGAGTGTCTCCACCGGTGAAGGTGGAGGAGGCACGGTGGTTCGAAACAGCCTCGATTTGACCGGGAGAAAGGATTTCACCAGGCATACCGGTGGAAGTTTAACCACCTTCTTCTCTACCGAAGAGTCAACCTCCGGGGATGAGACCGATAATGAAGACTGGGGTCTGATTATGGGAATAGATCATCAGATCAGCCGGAGGTTGAGCAGCGCTCTCTCCGGCTCTTTTATCAGACAAAACTCCGATGGCTGGGGTGAGGGAGATACCGATAGCTACCGGGCGCGGGCAAACGTCAACTATCTTATCCGTCCTAACTGCAGCGCTTACTGTTCCTACAGCTATTATCAGCAAAACGGAAGGGATTCAACCGAAGAGGATTACGAAGACAATATTGTTACTCTGGGAATCAAGATTACCTGGTTCTAAATTATGCGAAACCCCAAGAAAGGAAGTTTAGTATGAAACAGGCTGCTCAAATGAACATCCAGGATTATCTGGAAATCGTTCTCCGCCGGAAGTGGTTGATTATCCTGCCCCTCATCATTATCGTTATTGGCGGGATAATATACAGTTACCGGCTTCCCAGGATCTACCAGGCAAGTACCCTGATCCTGATCCAGCAACAGAAGGTTCCAACTGCGTATGTTCAACCCACTGTGACGAGTCCGATAGGAGAGCGCCTTCACACGATAAGCCAGCAGATTATGAGCAGAACCAGACTGGAGGCTATAATCAATGAGCTGAGTCTCTATCAGGATTTGAGGGGAACCCTCTTCATGGAAGAGATAGTGGAAGAGATGAGAAAAGATATAGATCTGCAGGTGAGAGGCAGAGACTCTTTCCAGTTATTCTACCAGGGCAAGAACCCCAGGGTGGTGGCAACGGTTGCCAATAAAATTGCATCTCTCTTTATCGAGGAGAATCTTAAGGTCAGAGAAGAGCTTGCCGAGGGGACAACCGAATTCTTAGACAGGGAACTTTCGAGGGTAAAGAAGCAGCTGGTAAACCAGGAGACAGCCCTGCGCAGGTATAAAGAAGAACATATAGGGGCGCTTCCCGAACAGATGGATGCCAACCTTAGTTCTTTAGACCGGTTGCAGCTCCAGTACCAGGCCATAACCGGCTCCCTCGAAAACGCGAAGGAACGTAAAATAACTCTCCAGAGACAAGTCTCGCAAATCTCCGAGATGAGTTCGCAAGTGGGTGAGGTCGGCATAGAAACAGGCGGGGTTGAAGGGATGGGTATGACCGGCTCTCCTCAATTAGAGCAATTAAAGCAGATATTGGCCGGCCTGCAGTCAAGATACACAGACAAGCATCCCGATGTAGTTCAGGTCAAAAACCGGATAAAGAAGATGGAAGCGGAATTAGAGGCTGGTGGAGAGGATGAAGATATTTCGGATGTCTCACCTTCCAGCCCTTACAGTGGATTTGATTTTACTGAAACTCTGAAGGCACAACTTCTGGAAACGGATTTGGAGATCAAAAAGTTAGCAAAGGAACAAAGAGAGATAACAGCAAAGATTGCTGTTTACCAGAGAAGGGTGGAGGAAATTCCCAGGCGGGAACAGGAGCTCTTGAGCCTGAAACGCGATTATTCCAACACCAAGGCAAACTACCAGTCCCTGCTGGATAAAAAGTTGAACGCCCAACTGGCGGCCAACATGGAAAGGATGCAGAAAGGCGAACGTTTTAAGGTACTGGATCCGGCAAGGATTCCCCAGAAACCGTTTAGACCCAATCGCCCCAAAATTATATTATTGTCCCTAATCTTAGGTTTGGGTATCGGCGGTGGATTGGCCTTTGGCGCGGAGTATATGGATCACTCCTTCAGGGACATTGATGATCTGGAGAGATTTATCGGCTTGCCTGTTCTTGCAACTATTCCCAAAATTATCACAGATGACGATGTAAGAAGGGGGAAAAGCAGAAAGAGGATAGTCCTTGCCTCATCTTTTGGAGTCCTGGCTCTAATAATAATTACCGCAATAGTTCACTTCTTCATCTTCCGGTTAAATTTTCTGCTGGTTGGGTAATGAGGATATAATGTATAAAAAGTTCTACGGCCTCGTGGAAAAACCCTTCAACGTAACCCCTGATCCCCGCTTCATATATCTGGGTAAGCACCACCAGGAGGCCCTCGCGCACTTGACATATGGCATAGCTGAGCGGAAGGGTTTTATTGTCATTACCGGCGAGGTGGGAACCGGCAAGACTACACTCATCCATACCCTGCTTGAAAGATTGGATGAAGGCGTTAAGACCGCTCTGATCTTCAACCCCAACCTGACCCTGGAAGATTTTTTTCTTTCTCTGTTTGATGAATTCGGCCTGAAAGTGCAAAACCCGACCAAGGCCAATTTTTTGATTGAACTAAATAATTTCCTGATAGAACGGTTAAGCAGGAATGAAAATGCGGTGCTCATCATCGACGAGGCCCAGAATCTTTCCCCTTCGATCCTGGAAGAGATTCGCCTGCTCCTGAATCTGGAGACATCGAAGGATAAGCTCCTCCAGATCGTTCTATCGGGTCAGCCTGAGCTGAACCGGAAACTCGACCTGCCGGAATTGAGGCAGTTGAAACAGAGGATATCAGTAAGATACCATATCCCGCCGCTGAATAGAAAAGAGGTGGAAGAATATATAAGAGGAAGGTTGAAGGCTGCAGGGGCTAAAGATTTTTCTATCTTTACCGATAAAGCTGTTGAAGAGATATTCAACTACTCTAAGGGGATTCCCCGACTGATAAACATCCTCTGTGATAATTCTCTGCTTGCCGGTTATGCCACCGATCAGAGAGAGATAGATCATAAAATCGTGAGTGAGTGCATCGGAGATCTGGAATTAAAAGGGAAAAGTCCGAAAGAAACGATCGAAGTTGCCCCAGGAACCCCTGAGAAATCACATAGATTAAGGTTAAAATTGCTTGTTTTTGCCCTGTTTTTTATGATGCTTGTCCTTGCCGGCAACGTCTGGTGGAATACGGAGAGCTACAGGGAGACATGGACTATGCTTCAGGGGAAGGAAAAGGAAGTTGTCCCGTCCCAATCCCGACTGGATCCGACCTCCCCACCCTGGAGAGGTCAGATCCAGCCGGAGTCTGCGCAAAAAGAGATATCACACGAAGTTGCATTCAAAGACAACTCTGTCGGATGGGACGTCCAACCTGCCGCAGAAATAGGACAGAGACTTGTCACAGAAGTAGGACAGAAACCTGCCGCAGAAGTAGGACAGGCGTCCTCGCCTGTCTATAAGGATAAAAGTGAAAGCAGTTTGATCTCACAAGATCAATACGTGACGGTAAAAGAGAATGACTGGTTAAGTGAGATTGTCTTAAAAAGATATGGAAAGGTAAGCGAGCAGATTCTCTCGTTTGTAAAAAAGTCAAACCCGGAGATCAAAGATGTAAATCACATAGAGGCGGGATGGAAAGTTTTCCTGCCGGAGTTTAAAGATACACTCTTAAAGAGTGAGCTGTTCTCCGTCCACATAGCCTCTTTCCGGGAATTTACCGATGCCTCTGCCCTGTTTTCTCGCATGGCAAAGGAGGATTATGAGGTTTATCTCATACCGGTAAGCATCTCCAACAAGGGGCACTGGTATAGGGTCACATTGGGCAGGTTTAAAAATGAGAAAGGGGCTGCGCAATATGCCGGCAAGCTGCTTGCCGACCGCAAGTTCCAGTATGCCATGCCGCTGCATATTGAAAAATCGGAGGCAATGGAGATAGAAAGATAGGTAACGGTTCACCGGAGACAAAATATCTGACAGGATTGGCAGGATGAAAAAAATTATCATGTCAATCCTGATACTTTCGTAAAAAGCTCCGCTATGCCAACACGTCGGCATTATAATGGAAAGTAACTTGATTTTAATGCCAGGTTGCATTCATTTTTATAGACAGTCGATAGACAGGCGGGACGCCTGTCCTACTATCCCCTGGGTGCGAAGACGCCTACCCTGTGTGGTGCAGGATGCAATGTTCTTCTGCCCCCACG
>JAUWNZ010000027.1 GCA_030612385.1 Pseudomonadota bacterium
GCCGTCTTGCAGCAGGTTGAAATCCGATTTTGTCCTGTCGGAATGTCTTTTATGTTTGCAGGCAAGAGGGTCTAAAATTTTGCCGCCTCCTATTGTAGTGACCGGGGAATAACTCCTGATGACAAATCTGTCCCCGGCTACGGCGGTTGTGGGAGTTCCGAGAAAGACCTGGGCATAACCCGCCTCTCCCGGCTCCATTTCATCTCTTCCGATGAGAAGGAGCCTCGAGATTATTTCACTGGTTCCCGAGTGAAACCTGACAAGCGTCCTGTTTTGCAGTTTCCTGCCGGTACAGGATAGATATCTGAAGAATATATCGAATCGCGATGACGGTGCGAGGGTACCGGCATGAGCGAGAATGTCACCCCTTTGTATGCGAGTTTTTTCGATTCCCTGAAGATTTACGGCTGTTCTCTGTCCGGTCTCGGCCTTTTCCGCCGCTTCATTGTGAACCTGGATTCCCCTGATCTTTGCCGTAATCCGCCGTCCCGGCGTTATCTCAACAGCGTCACCCACCTTCACTTCCCCCGACATCAGTGTTCCGGTTACCACCGTTCCAAATCCCTTCATGGTGAACACCCTGTCAACCGGAAGCCTGAAGATTCCTGTGTCACGACGTTCGGGAATTCCGGATGCGACTTTATCTAAGATCGAAAGAAATTCAGGAAGACCTTCGCCCGTGACCGATGAAAGGGGAACGACAGGGGATCCTTCCATAAATGTGTCTTTTAAAAATTCCTCTATGTCATCTTTGACAAGATCGAGCCATTCCTCATCGACGAGGTCGATCTTAGTGAGAGCAACTATGCCCTCTTTGATGTCTAAAAGCGAGCATATATCGAGATGCTCTCTTGTCTGAGTCATCACACCCTCGTCCGCTGCTATGACAAGGACAACCATATCTATTCCACCGGCTCCCGCGACCATGTTTTTTACGAACTTTTCATGACCTGGAACGTCCACTATCCCGAGTCTCTGGCCACTTTTAAGCGCAAGTGAGGCAAAGCCAAGCTCAATGGTTATTCCCCGCTCTTTTTCTTCCTTCAATCTGTCCGTATCCACGCCGGTGAGAGCCTTGATCAGGGCAGTCTTTCCATGGTCGATATGTCCGGCTGTGCCCATGATTATGTGCTTCATGAGCCTTAACTAACAAAATCCCCGGATTTGCACAATGAGAAAAAACAGGCATTCACCGCAGAGGCGCAGAGAACGCAGAGAAAATATTGAGGAGGTTCAACGGTTGTAGGGGCAATCCTACGTGATTGCCCTTCGACAAGCTCAGGGCAGGCACACAGGCCTGCCCCTACAACTTTTCTGTCGTTTCTGCGCTCCCCGCGGTGAAATACCTAACCGCACAGGTCGAAAAGTGTTGTCAATAATTTGCTGTCGTGATAAGTTAATAAGATTATGAAGTTAATTTTTGAGAACAAATTTTATATAGCGATTATCTGCATCATCATCCCCTTTGTTGTTTATGCGATTATTTTAGATTATGCGGAAAGACCTGTGGGCGGTCAGGCTATCCCCGTGACGATAGAGATCCCCAGAGGAGCCGGCTTTTCCAGGATAACCGGGCTTCTTGAGGAAGCGGGATTAATAAAACATAAAAAATTATTTTATCTGCTGGCAAAGTTGAAGGACGCGCCAACCAATATCAGGGCGGGGGAATATGAGATGGACAGTTCCATGTCCCCGACTGATGCCATCAACAAACTGGTAAAGGGCAATATTAAGGGATACAGGGTACCCATACCTGAGGGCTTTAACATACGCCAGATAGCCGCCCGGCTGACTTCATCCGATCTCATCAATGAAGAAGAGTTCATTAAAGCAGCATCAGATCTGCAGTTTGTCTCATCTCTCGGGATACAGGGGGTCAGCGTTGAAGGATACCTGTTCCCGGATACTTACATATTTGACCGGTCGATGGACGAAAAGGGGATTATAAAGCTGATGGTCAACCGATTCAGGCAGGTGGCAACGCCGGATATGTTAAAAAGGGCGGCGGAACTCGGTCTTACGACCGAAGAATCGGTCACACTTGCATCTATCATTGAGAAGGAAGGAGGACCAAAAGAAGAAAAAGCATTGATATCCGCCGTTTTTCACAACCGGCTTAGAGGTGGGATGAGACTGCAGAGCGATCCCACCGTTATTTACGGCATTAAGGATTTTGATGGCAATATAACAAAGAAGCACCTGAGGAGTAAAACATCCTATAATACATACCGGATATGGGGGCTGCCGGCCGGACCCATCACAAATCCCGGCAGGGATTCCCTGTTGGCGGCGCTTTATCCCGCAGATGTTCCCTATCTTTACTTTGTATCCAAAAATAATGGATCCCACCATTTTTCAACCAACCTTGCCTCTCACAATAAAGCTGTCTTTAAATACCAGATTAAAAGTGGAAAAATGTAAAAATTTTTCTTGACAACCCCCATATCCCACCTTATAGTCCCATTATAATAGTGGAGTGAAGTGGGTGATTGTGGGGGGCTTTATTGGATGTCCGTATTCCGTGGAGAATATCACCATACAATAGATGGGAAGGGGAGGATTATCTTTCCCGCCAGGCTGCGCGAGGTCTTCGCTGAGAAATACGACAACAAGTTGATTGTTACAAAGTGGGACGGTTATCTGATGGTCTTCCCCTATGATGAGTGGAGGACATTAGAGGAAAAGGTTGGTCACCAGTCTATTCTGAGAAGGGAAGTACGGGCGTTTCAGCGATTTTTCATGGCGGGCGCCGTTGACTGCACATTTGACAGTCAGGGGAGGGTTCTTATCCCGCCAACGCTTCGGGAATTTGCAAAACTTGAAAAAGAGGTCATCCTTGCAGGCATGATTAAAGTTGTCGAGATATGGAGTAAGGAGAGGTGGGAGGATGAGATGAACAAAACGGCTGGCAATATTGACAGCTTCAGTGATTATATGGCCGATCTGGGAATATAGGGGACATGTTTCACACGCCCGCAATGTTAAATGAGGTCGTTGATTCTCTTGATTGCAGACCGGGATGTATCTATCTGGATGGAACTGTAGGCGGCGGCGGGCATGCTTATCAAATACTTGCGAAAACGGCTCCCGATGGGATGCTTATAGGTGTCGATGCGGACGATGATGCGCTTGCGGAGTCACGGCAAGTCCTGGAGCCGTTTGGGAACAGAAAAATTCTTGTCAAGGCAAACTTTGCGGATATAGGTGAGATATTAACAGAACTCAATATAAAAAAAGTTGACGGGATACTGCTTGATCTGGGTGTTTCTTCCCACCAGCTTGAAACGGCAGAGCGCGGTTTCAGCTTCTCTTCAGATGGCCCGCTCGATATGCGGATGGATCGCAGCCGCGATCGTAGCGCTTATGATCTTGTAAACACATCTTCAGATAATGAGCTGAAAAGGATAATGAGAGAATATGGCGAAGAGGCAAGGGCCGGAAGGATTGTTAGAGCTATCTGCGCGAGAAGAAAGATATCTCCGATAAAAACAACGGTAGAGCTTGCCAAAATCGTAGCCCGGGCTCTGCCCGCACAGCTTGCGGGGAAAAGAATCCACCCCGCGACAAAGACCTTCCAGGCCCTGAGAATCGCAGTTAATGATGAACTTTCAAATCTCCATAGAGCAATAAATTGCGGCATCGATGTCCTGACTAAAGGAGGAAGATTTTCCATAATCTCATTTCATTCTCTGGAGGATAGAATTGTAAAAAACTTATTCCGTTCCTGGGAGAGGGGTTGCATCTGTCCTCCCGACTTTCCCGTTTGCGTATGTAACAGAAAACCCAGGTTGAAGGTTTTGACGAGAAGACCGATTACACCTGAGAAGATCGAGCTTGAGGCCAATCCGAGGACAAGGGGTGCAAAGCTCAGGACAGCCATGAGGGTCTGAGGTAAATGCCAGTGGCAAAAACATCCAGGCATAGCAAAAAAAAAGAAAACCTGAGATTGAAGATTCCCACGATGATCATTGTCAGCCTGGTTCTTATGGCGACCATTCTCGGCTATGTCTGGTCGCATATACATTTTACGGAGCTAAATTATCTGATAGCGCAGGAGATGAGCATAAGGGACAGCCTCGCGGAGGAAAACAGAAAGTTAAAAGTTGAATATGCCACCCTGAAATCACCCGGGCGTATCGAGGCAATTGCCAGAGACAAATTAGAGATGTACTATCCTCAAAGGGACCAGGTTACATTTTTGAAATGATTAAAAAACCAGGGAAATGGCTGCGATTCAGGACAATAACCCTTATGGTTTTTTCCCTGGTATTCTTTATTGCCCTGATATCAAGGACATTCCAGCTCCAGATTCTTTACGGGGAAACCCTCAAAGCGCAGGCGGACAGGCAACACACAAAGACCCTGCGGCATCAGCCCGAAAGAGGTCTCATACTTGACCGGAATGGTGAAAAACTTGCGGCAAGTGTAATGGTGGACTCTGTCTGCGCGAATCCGGCGAAAATAAACAATCCCAGGGAGGTTTCATCAAGACTTTCATCTGTGCTGAACACAGGCAGAAGACCCATCCTGAAAAAACTCTCAAAATCCGGCAGCTTTTGCTGGCTGACAAGAAGGGTATCTCCGGCATGCGCCGATGACGTAACTGCCCTGAATATCGATGGAATTTATTTAACAAAGGAACTGAAGCGATTTTATCCCAACAGTGAACTTGCAGGTCAGCTTTTAGGCTTTGCGGGCCTCGACTCCACTGGACTTGAAGGACTGGAACTGAAATATGACAGTTATTTGAGGGGAAAGCCGGAAAAGTGTTTATGGGGAAGGGATGCGAAGGGAAAGAGAATCTTCCTGCAGGGAAGTTCAATCGATGAAGCTGAGGATGACAACTGCAACCTGATTCTTACCCTTGATGGCAGGATCCAGTATCTGGTTGAATCGCAACTGCGCGACGCTGTCAGGGAAACGGGCGCAAAAGGGGGGATTGCCGTTGTTATGGACCCCAAAACCGGTGAGATACTGGCAATGGCGAACGTCCCCGGCTTTAATCCAAATACCTTTTTCAGATATTCTTCAAAGGTATGGAGAAACAAAGTGATTACAGATTGTTTTGATCCCGGTTCAACATTCAAACCATTCCTGGCGGCGGGGGCGCTCGAGGAAGACGCAGTAAAAGAGGATGACACGTTTTACTGTGAAAATGGCGCTTATCGGGTAGGAAACAAAACAATACGCGACGTAAAAAAACACAAGGAACTTTCACTTCAGGAGATTCTCAAATATTCAAGCAATATTGGCGCTGTCAAGGTGGCGGATGTATTAGGCAGGGAGAGGTTTTATCAATACATCAGGAAATTCGGATTCGGCTCCAGGACGGGAATAGGACTTCCTGGTGAATCTTCCGGAATTCTCAGGGCGTCGCAAAAATGGACGAAGGTTGACACGGCGACAATAGCCTTTGGCCAGGGGGTTTCCGTTACGGCGATACAGTTAATAACGGCGCTTAGCGCCATAGCCAATGACGGAGTTTTAATGAAACCCTATGTCGTGCGTGGGTTGATTGATCATAAGGGACGTGTTGTCAAAGAGTTTACACCAACAGTTGTGAGGAGGGTGATCTCCCCCTCTACCGCAGGGAAGCTTGTGTCTATCCTCACAAGTGTTGTGGAGGAGGAAGGTGGTACGGGGAGTAATGCCAGGATCGCAAATGTGGGTGTGGCAGGAAAGTCCGGGACATCTCAAAAGTTCGACTTCGCGGAGGGCAGATACTCTCACGATAAGGTAAAAGCCTCCTTCATGGGGTTCTTTCCGGCAGTGGATCCTCATTTTGCCATCCTCGTGGTGCTGGATGAACCTGAAAAACACAGGTGGGGAGGGGTGGCGGCGGCACCTGTCTTCAAAAATATTGCGGAGCAGATATTGTATGGGGGCAACTCCTCGCATTTGACAAAATGCGCCTATGAAGCCGATTCCGGCCGGATGAGAGACTATGTTGTCAAGCGTGCGGACCTGACAATCACAGAGACATCAAATGAATCGATCATGCCGGACTTCATGGGTATGTCCATGAGGAAGGCGCTGAAGCTGTCGCAGGAGCGGGGAGTTGATTTGAAGATTGTGGGGAGCGGCTGGGCGGAGAGGCAGAAACCGTCCGCCGGCGCTCCATTGAAAAATCATCGATCCTGTGTAGTTTTCTTTAGCGACGGCTCTTAAAAAGTTTCGAGTCTAAAGTTAAACCCGAAACCCGAAACCCGAAACCCGAAACTCGAAACTCGATTTGAAATTATCTCACTTAATAAAAGGGCTCACTATCCTTCAGATATCAGGGGATATTTCAGGTGAGGTCTCATCCATTTGCTACGATTCCAGGAGATGCGAGGAGGGTTCTCTTTTTGTCGCCATACCCGGGCTGAGATTTGATGGCCACGACTATATCCATGATGCGGCGAAGAGAGGAGCGAGGTATATCGTACACGAAAAAGAGATGCCTGCGGGGTTGGATCTTACAATGATCAAGGTTGGAGATAGCCGTCGTGCCCTGGGCGTATTAGGAAAGATCTTCTTCCGGAATCCCTCCGCCGACCTGTGCGTAACCGGCATCACAGGCACAAATGGAAAGACAACCGTAAGCTATCTCCTGGAATCTATTTTCAAGGCGGCGGGATTTACCGTAGGGGTTATAGGAACGGTGAATTACAGGTTCGATGGATGGGAAATCCCCGCCGCCGTCACAACGCCGGAGTCCCTCGATCTGCAGGAAATGCTCAGGAGAATGGTCGATTCAGGGATAACACATGCGGTTATCGAAGTATCCTCTCATTCACTCGATCTGAAAAGGGTGGCCGACTGTGAGTTTGATCGGAGGATATTTACAAATCTTTCTCAGGATCATCTTGATTATCACCATACTATGGAAAGATACTTTCTTACAAAAAAGACATTCTTTGAAGAGGCGCCTGACACGGGCGGTAAGATGATCATAAACGGTGATGATCCGTGGGGGCAGAGGCTTTTTGAGGAAACAGGTAAAAAGGCGCTGACCTTCGGCATCGAAAATGAATGTGATATTTCGGCTGAGAATTTTTATCTTACACCCGAGGGGATCAAAGGAGAAATAAAGACGCATAATGGCAATTTTACCATCAACTCATCGATAATCGGGAGGTTCAACCTGTATAATATCCTGACTGCCGCGGCAGCGGCATTTTCTCTTCAGATTCCGGAGGATCGCATCCGGGCCGGCATCGAAAATCTAAAGAAGATACCGGGGCGGCTGGAAAAGGTGAGCGAACCGGGTCAGCCGGCGGTCTTTATAGACTATGCTCACACGGAAGACGCTTTGAAGAAGGCGCTTTTGAACCTGTCCGCATTCAAGAAAGGAAGGATTATCACGGTCTTTGGGTGCGGTGGCGACAGGGATCGTGGTAAAAGACCTCTCATGGGAAAGATCGCCGCTACGCTCAGCGACCTTACCCTAATTACTTCCGATAATCCGAGAGATGAAGATCCACTAACTATTATAGGGGAGATAGAAAAAGGAATTAAGGGGAAGACGGGAGCTTCCATAAAAAAGTATCTTCGCGAGGATTTGACGGGAAGTTTTCATGAAAAGGGCTATGTGATTGTTCCTGATCGAAAAGCGGCGGTTGAGCTCGCAATTGACGTTGCCGATGTTCTGGACACTGTCCTGATTGCGGGAAAGGGGCATGAAAAATACCAGATCACGGGAGACCGGCGGATATTCTTCGACGATGGAGCGGTAAGCAGGAAGGCTCTTCAAGTTTCGAGTTTCGAGTCTAAAGTTTCGGGTTTAAGGTTCAATGAACAATTAATCTCGAAACCCGAAACTCGAAACCCGAAACCCGTAACTTTGGAACTAACCATAGACGAGATTTTGAGGGCAACCGGTGGAATCGTCATCCAGGGCGATTCCGGCGGTGTGTTCAGGGGAATATCTACCGACTCAAGAAGTATCTCAAAGGAGAACCTGTTTCTCCCGATCAGGGGGGAGAGATTTGACGGCCATGACTTTATCGCCGCCGCGGTAAGAGGCGGAGCCCGTGGATCGCTGGTACAGAGGGGCCTTGAGGGAAAAGTAAAGGCTGCTACTGAAGATGTTGTTCTTGTCCTTGTTGACGATACGTTGAAAGCCCTGGGTGATATTGCTCATTTCTGGCGGAACAGGTTTGAAATCAAGGTCATAGCGGTAACCGGCAGCTCCGGAAAGACGACAACAAAGGAGATGATGGCCGGAATCACAGGGCTGGCTAAAAAGGTGTTAAAGAGCCCGGGAAACTTCAATAACCTTATCGGCCTTCCGTTGACGCTTTTTGAGATGAACGCGGACCATGAAGTCGCAATCCTTGAGATGGGGACAAATAAAAGAGGCGAGATAGGAAGACTGACCAGAATTGCGGAACCGGATGTGGGACTCATTACCAATATCGGCCCGGCGCACCTGGAAGGCCTTAAATCCATGGGTGAGATCAGGGAAGAAAAGTGGGAACTGTTTAATAATATGAAAAGTCACGGGGTCGCCATTATCAATAATGACGATGACTTATTGAGCCGGCCGGACGGCCGGTGGGCGGGTAAGACCGTCACCTTTGGCATAAAAAAAGATGCCGATGTCCGAGCGGAGCGTATCACGAAAAGAGGCGGGAGCGGGGTAGATTTTATTCTCGTGACGAAGGGGTCCCATCGTAAAATAGCGTTGTCGACCGCGGGAGAACACAATGTCAGCAATGCCCTGGCTGCCGCCGCGTCTTCTCTGGCCCTGGGCGTTGAATATGATTTGATTTGTGAAGGATTGATGTCGTTCAAGCCGATCGATGGCCGCATGGAGATCCTGAAATTGAGAAACGGGACATTTTTGATTAACGATACATACAACGCCAATCCCCAATCGGTTGGCGCTGCCCTGAACGCTTTGAAAGACTTGAGAGAAGAACATGGGAGTACAGTCATCTTTGGAGATATGCTTGAACTCGGTGACAGGGCTGAAGAGCTGCATGAAGGTGTCGGGAGTCTTATGGCGGAAACCGGCGTCGGCGCAATTTTTCTCAAGGGAGATCTTGCCCCGGTGGTGGCGAGAGGGGCAATCAGGAGAGGATTAAAAAACGATCAGATATATTTTCCAGAAAACAATGGAGAGATAGCGGCCCATCTCCGGTCATATCTGAAAAAGGGAGATTGGATACTGGTTAAGGGATCGAGGAAGATGGGAATGGAAACGATCGTTCGTGAGATAACCGAAGAGTTTGGTCTGGTTTAGGCTGAACAACCTAAGAAACGAGGGTGAAATAACTTCCCCAAGTATGCATCACAGCTTTAGGTGATGAATTTTCTAACGCAAAATATTTTAAACAGGAACCGTAGGGGCAGGCCCCTGTGCCTGCCCGATTACAAATTGACCATACAATGCTGGGCAACCACAGGGGGTTGCCCCTACAAGTATCAAAATTTTTTATATTTATGCTTGGGGAAATTAGTTCGTCCCCGTTCCTAAACAATTAGGAGTTTACCGGTGCTGTACCACCTTTTATATCCATTACATGAGACATATTCGTATCTCAATGTATTCCGGTACATAACCTTCAGGACGATATATGCGATGATAACCGCTCTGATTATCTGCTTTGTCCTGGGACCCTGGCTGATAAAAAAGCTTAAATCGCTCCATATCGGCCAACCGATAAGAGAAGATGGTCCAAGTTCCCATATTTCGAAGAATGGGACTCCGACGATGGGGGGCATCCTGATTATTTTTTCCGTGGTCGTATCAACACTGCTCTGGGTCGATCTCACAATCAATTATGTGTGGCTTGTTCTCATGGTGACGGTTGGATTCGGGGTGATAGGTTTTATCGATGATTACCGGAAGCTGTCTAATAAAAGCAGTAAAGGCGTGCCCGGATCTGTCAGGTTGTTTCTGGAGGTCGTCATAGCCTTATTTGTCAGCATTATTTTGTATATGAAGCCGGGATTCAGCTCATCCGTGACAATACCCTTTTTCAAGACACTGCTCCCCGACCTTGGATGGGGTTATGTAATTTTTTCAACATTTATCATCGTGGGGGCCGCAAATGCGGTCAATCTTACCGATGGGCTTGATGGTCTTGCCATAGGACCTGCCATAATATGTTTTGCAACCTATCTCCTCTTTGCATACCTGACGGGAAATGCGAAGACATCCGGATACCTGCAGATACCCTATGTGGCGGGAGCGGGGGAGCTGGCTATCTTCTGCGGGGCCATGATGGGCGCCGGTCTCGGCTTTCTCTGGTATAACACTTACCCTGCCCAGGTTTTCATGGGTGATGTCGGTTCTCTTTCTCTTGGCGGCGCCCTTGGGACCATGGCCATAGTG
>JAUWNZ010000110.1 GCA_030612385.1 Pseudomonadota bacterium
AAGACTTGAAAAGATAGAAGAGGAAAACCTGGCCTCATACGCGACAAAGAGCTCTCAGAGTAAGGGAAGAACTCTTCATGGGGATGAGCCTGATGATTACCGGATATGCTTTCAGAGAGATCGGGACAGAATCCTCTATACGAAAGCCTTCAAGGATCTTCAATACAAGACCCAGGTGTTTCTTGTCAGCGAGGGCGACTTTTACAGGACAAGACTGACTCATACCCTCGAGGTCGCTCAACACGCAAGAACCCTGGCAAGGGCGCTCGGATTGAATGAGGATCTGTGCGAAGCGATATCATATGCGCATGACATAGGCCATACCCCATTTGGACATGTTGGCGAGGAAACATTAAATGAGATCATGAAGAATGACGGCGGTTTTGAGCATAATCTGCAAAGCCTGAGGATTGTTGATTTGCTGGAAAAGAGATACCAGGATTATGATGGCCTGAATCTCTGTTACGAGACAAGAGAGGGAATGATCAGGCATGAGACTGCGTATGATAATCCAAGAATTCCAGATGAGTTCAGACAATCCTTGATGCCGTCTTTAGAAGCACAGATAGTCAACATGGCGGATCCCCTCGCGTACTGTGCTCACGATATTGAAGATGCGCTGAATGCCGGTTATCTTTCCATGCGGGAAATAAAGCGGTTGGACAATCCCTTTGTTGAGAGAGTTTTTTTAGGCTGCAAAGACAGATACCCTGGTTTTGAAGAGTTAGATACGGTAAAACAGTCACGACTGCTCATCAGGACATTAATAGAAAAGACGAATATAGCCGTGATCAAGAAGACCAGGGAGAATTTGAGATGCCATAATATAGAATCTGTTGATGACGCCCGCAAAATCGACGTTGCTATCGTTGTGGCGCCGGTCAGCGATATGGAAGATTTCGCGATGCTGCGGCAGTTTCTTATGGAAAACGTATATAGCCGGCCGCAGGTATGCATAATG
Source organism: Pseudomonadota bacterium (assembly GCA_030612385.1). Taxonomy (GTDB): domain Bacteria; phylum Desulfobacterota; class Syntrophia; order Syntrophales; family JADFWA01; genus JAUWNZ01. The sequence goes on from JAUWNZ010000110.1 coordinate 962, forward strand.
AACGAGAAGGGAAGATTGATAATTGCGAGACTTTTCGAACACCTGGAAGGGAGGCCTGAGATGCTGCCAAGGTCATTTAAAGTCAGTTATGAAAAGGTGAATAACAGAAAAGACAAACGCCGGGTTATCGCCGACTATATCTCAGGAATGACCGATCGGTATGCCATGGATCTTTATAAAATGATGTTTGAACCCTATGAGAAGGTGATGTTTGAATTCAGGGAATAGAGAATTCTATTTTTTCAAAACCTTATCTCCATTACCGCATACCCGTTCGATTGATAAACCGGCTTCCAGTATTTCTTCACAGGAGTTTCCCGATGGACTTCCCGTTGCTGAGGGACATTTTTGTTATATTCGGCCTTTCAATCATCATCCTTTTTATCTGCCTGAAAATTAAATTACCCGCAATCGCCGGCTTTCTCATAACGGGAATATTGGCAGGACCTCACTGTCTCGGCCTGATCAAAGCCGCTCATCAAGTTGAAATCATGTCTGAAATAGGTGTTGTTCTCCTACTCTTCACAATAGGAATAGAATTTTCCATTAAAGACTTATTGCAGATCAGGAGGTCGGTCTTACTCGGTGGTTCCATTCAGGTGGTCCTCACGACTCTTGTATTTTTCATTATTGCCTTGAAAACAGGGCAGGCCGTCAGGCAATCTCTCTTCATTGGTTTTCTTATGTCACTGAGCAGTACGGCAATCGTCCTCAAACTACTCCAGGAGAGGGCTGAAATTGATAGCCCGCATGGGCGAACATCGGTTGGTATCCTGATCTTTCAAGATATCGCAATTGTTCCGATGATACTCTTAACGCCTCTACTGGCTGGAGTGGAAGGAAATCTGACTGAATCCATTCTTGTTTTGGCAGTCAAGGCAGCGGGTATTCTACTACTTGTTATAATAAGCGCAAAATGGCTCGTTCCACAGATTTTGTATCAGGTTACCCGCACGCGGAACCACGAGCTTTTTTTGTTGAGCATAATCATAATATGTCTTGCAGTTGCGTGGTTGACATACAGTATCGGTCTGTCCCTTGCACTCGGCGCCTTTCTGGCAGGACTGATCGTATCCGAGTCGGAATACAGTCACCAGGCGCTGGGAAGCATTTTACCATTTAGAGACGTGTTCATCAGTTTCTTTTTCGTATCGATTGGAATGCTCTTGAACGTTAACTTCCTGTTTCAGAACATAGGCGTAATTATACTTCTCACACTCGGTGTCATAATAGTCAAAATGATCACAGCAGGTTTTGCCGCTTCTTTGCTCGGATACCCGCTTCGGACTGCGATTCTCGTCGGTTGCGCGCTTAGCCAGGCAGGTGAATTTTCCTTTGTTCTTTCTAAGGTCGGGCTTGAATATGGCCTTCTTGCCACCGGGAAAACCAACCAGTTTTTCCTTGCCGTGTCCGTCCTTACTATGCTTGCAACTCCTTTTGTCATTTCCCTTTCACATAAAGCGGCCGATATTGCCCTGAAACTGCCGCTTCCCGGCAAATTAAAATCGGGTCTGCGTCCGGCGCGGGCAGTTGATGAGATATCTCTGCTGGACCACCTTATTGTTATCGGGTATGGTATAAACGGCAGAAACGTCACACGAGCCGCCCAGACCGCGGGAATCCCATATGTTATCGTTGAGATCAACCCAGTAACTGTTCGCGATGAAAGGGCAAAAGGCGAGTCCATCTTCTATGGCGATGCCACCCACGAAGCTGTCTTCAAACATGCGGGCATCGACAATGCGAGAGTCATTGTCATAACCATTGCCGATGCGGCGGCGACAAGGAAAATCACGTCTCTGGCGAGAAGGTTAAGCCCGAAAATCCATCTCATCGCCCGAACACGATTCCTTCGGGAAATGGAAGCTCTCTACGAATTGGGGGCCGATGAGGTTATCCCGGAAGAGTTTGAGACATCGGTGGAAATTTTTACACGCGTTTTGACCAAGTATCTCATACCAAAAGATGAAATCGAGCATTTCGTACATGAAGTCCGGGCGGATGGTTACCATATGTTCCGAAGCCTGTCGAAAGACGCAACGACATGCGCCGATATCAGGCATTGTCTGCAGGATATTGAAATCAATGCATTCCGGCTTGGCGAAAGATCTCCCATCATCGGTAAAACGCTTGCCGACACTGAAATACGAAAAAAATACGGTGTTACTGTTCTGGCAATAAGACGTGATGACAACACTATATCGAATCCTGGTATTGACATGGAATTTTCCCCCGGCGATATATTATTCGTTCTTGGCAAACCCGATCAGTTTACAGAAGTAACAGATCTGTTCTATAATCACACGTAATCTGGTTGCCGTCCGATTACGGTGATATGGTCTGCTTCCAAAATTTTCACGCAAAGACGCAAAAACCAACAAAAGAAAACCTTAGCGCCTTTGCGTGAAAGTATTCTTTTTGAAGATGCGTTATTTTTCTGTGTTTGCATCGACTTTGCCGCGCGGCGATTGAATGTTCTTGAAAGACTAAAAATTTTATGTTAAACTAAAGAAATACGTTAAAAGGTATACCAGTTTGTATCGGTCGAGTCTCCGTCATGTCCTGGGAGGCTATCCGAGAATGGCTATTTTCCGCGATCTCTGCGTCAGGCTCGGATTTTAATCCTCAAAATACGGAAGTGTATTCCTGCGGTTAAAATCTTCGCTTTTCTTGACCTTGCAAAAAATTCTCATTCTCGGGCGGCCTTCTGGTCTGGTTTCTTTCTTTTGGAGGAAGATGTATTGATGTGTGCCCAAAAAGGCTCTGAGAAACTCAAAAAACGTTACTATCCTGTCATTTTTTATGCATGGTGTAAATCCTGCGGAATCTGTTCCGCATTTTGTCCTCAAAATGTTATCGGCTGCGACGATACCGGGGCGCCGGTAATTGAGCGACCTGATGATTGCAACGGATGCCTCTTTTGCGAGTTACACTGTCCTGATTTTGCCATCACGCTAAAGGAGCGCAAATCTGAAAACCCGTAACCCTTTGAAAAAAAATTTTGACAGGATAACAGGATAAACAAGATTTTATTTCAAGTGAACAAATAAGGATAAGTCTCCAGTAAATCACAAAAAATCATAACCTGAGAAAGGTGAATAGATAAAATATAGAGAATTGACTGAGAAAATCACTGGTTGTGCGTATAGGGTTTGCAACGGTTCGACTGCGCTCACGCCGAAACCGTTGCTTGTTGCTGGGTCCTCGTGTGGTATGCATTCCCACGCAGGAGCGTGGGAACGAGTAATTCTACGATAATGAAGTTGTTGGAGAATTTGTTACCAACATCACAATAAAGGATTTTGATGAGGATTTACAGGATAAGTTTTAAGGTTTTAATCCTGAACATTCTGTTAATCCTGTCAATTTTTTTCAAAGAGCTAAATTCATCTGAAAACCCGAGGTCTTCGTCATGATAACCAGGTCATCTAATAATAAGATACGACTACTCCAGGGCAATGAAGCTATTGTCGAAGGAGCCCTGGCCGCGGGATGTCGTTTTTTTGCGGGCTATCCCATTACCCCCGCTTCAGAGATCAGTGAACAACTGTCCCTCCGCTTACCTCAGGTAGATGGTACATTTATTCAAATGGAGGATGAAATTGCCAGTATGGGAGCAGTTATTGGCGCCTCGCTGGCGGGTGTCAAGAGCATGACGGCAACCAGCGGCCCCGGTTTTTCGCTGGTGCAGGAGAATCTTGGATTTGCCTGCATTGCTGAAGTTCCCTGTGTTGTGGTCAATGTCATGCGCGGAGGTCCAAGCACAGGTCTTCCCACAAGTCCTTCTCAGGGTGATGTGATGCAGGCCCGCTGGGGGACACACGGCGACCATCCTATTATTGTTCTGGCAGTCTCAACGGTGCGCGACTCTTTTGATATCACAATCCTCGCATTCAATTTATCGGAAAAATACCGTGTTCCTGTGATCATTCTGTCAGATGAGGTGGTGGCTCATACCCGTGAAACCGTGACAATTCCCTCTCCCGATGAGATTGAAGTCATCGATCGCGCCGCCCCAGGAATGCCTCCGGAGTGGTTTGTTCCATACAGGGATAACAGCATGGGAGTGCCGCCAATGGCGTCTTTGGGGGAAGGTTATCATCATCACGTGACGGGCCTCGTTCATGACGAGAGAGGCTATCCCACAATGCGACCTGAT
>JAUWNZ010000226.1 GCA_030612385.1 Pseudomonadota bacterium
AAGTTGCAGACTACGACTGGAATATTTCTGTTGACAGGGAAACCGCGGAAAAAGACCTGGCCGATGCCGAGTGGTTGGTTAATGCATGTCTTGAGTATCTCGAACGGCAGGCCGGGCAACTCTTCGACAAGGAGTAAAAAAAGTATCATAATGAAAATTACAACATTGATATGCACTGTAGGCACAAGCCTTTTTTATCCGAATCTCCGCGATCTAGACCCTTTTAAATATTATGAAAAGGTGTGTAATGTCCAGAACGGTAACTGGCAGGACGATAAGAAAACTTTGTCGGATTGCGGACTTTTGCAGGATCGTAAAAAGCTGGGGAGCATTCTCGAAAGCACAAAGAAATTTTATGAGTCCAAGAATTGGGTACAACTTGCGAAACAACTCGTCCTGTTGCCCCCTGATCTTCGTCTATGTGGCGCAGAAATTAATTCTATCGAGGCCATGATTCGAAAGAAATTTCTGAGAGATGAACGCAATCGGCTTATATTGCTTGTTTCAGACACAGATGATGGCAATGCCACAGGCTCTATCCTGAAGGCCTATTTTGAGGATAGCCGATGTCCCATCCAATTCAAAAACTGTGAATATAGGGCAGTTGCCGGTCTTCAGGATAAAAAACCCCTCGCCTTTTGCACGGAAGGGTTGACCAATCTGGTTCGAATGCTGGGAGAAGAATTGCGTAAGTGGGGGAATAATTTTCTGGGGATTAACGCTACAGGCGGGTACAAGGCGCAGATCGCGCTGGCGGTTGCCTTTGGGCAGGCCACGCATTGTCCGGTATTTTATAAACACGAACGTTTCGACCAGATCATACAATTTCCCCAGGTGCCTTTTACGATTGATCTATCGCTGGTTAGGGACAACCTTAAATTGTGGGCGGATCTGGCGGAACCCTCTTCAATGCTCGAAAAAGATGAGATTGATGCTCGTTTGACCGGGAACGATGAACTTAAAGAAGCAATCTACCCATTGCTGGATGATGTGGAGATAAATGGGAAAATATACTTTGGATTATCGGCCCTGGGAATGGTCTACTGGGAGGCCTTTTCGATCAATAATCCCGATGTGACAATAAAGCCCGCCAATGCGGAGGTCAGGAGAGGCTGTCACTTTCGGGACGACCATTATCCCATCGGGTTCAAAGAATATGTTGAAAAGGTATATGACACATTCCCATCGCTGATCAGCGAGTGTCATTCACTGCCTTATTCAAAGAATAAGAGCATTACCAGAAATCGCTTTTACCTAAAAGGTGGCAAGATAATAGGCGAATATATTGATAAAGACGCATTTGGTGGCCGTTTTGAGATAATGACCGCCGCCACCAATGAACTGGAAAGAAAGTGGATCTGCAAGGAATTAACGAGGGGAATGGCCTGAGCATGGCAGCATCTTTGTTCTTACTGTTTAATCACCGGATTACCAAACATCAGAAGGCTGCGGCTCGTCTTTCTCTTGATGTGGATCGTATCATAAACCTACCTTTCGATTTGAAAGACCTTTGGTGTCAGGTTCCTCCAGGATTAAGCGAGATCAGGGATTATCTTGCGCCGATACGCGACTGGCTTAAATCAAAGGCCATGTCCGGCGATTACGTGCTCATCCAGGGAGATTTCGGCGCATCTTACCTGATGGTGATGTTTGCCTTTGATAATGATTATATTCCAATATACTCAACAACATATCGCAAGGCCGTTGAAGAAGATAGGGATGATGGATCTATTGAAATAACTCATAACTTTCAGCATCATATTTTTCGCAGGTACGGAATTTAATCAGAAATAATACCGCTCTTTGACAACTGAATACTGCAACGTTGCAAACCTTGATATCAGCTATGGCCGCCTTCTATAATATATGGCAAAAACAGGAGGCGGATCATGGTGGTATATATCAAGACCCAGGGAGCAAGGATTGTAAAGGAGGGAAGGCATCTTCTGGTCAAAAAGGGCGATGCCACATACAACACCCTTTTTACCTATAAACTCAACCAGCTCGTCATTTTCGGCAATGTGGAGATTACCCACCGTGCCTTTGTCCAGCTAATGCGCTATAACATTGATACGGTATTCCTGAGCTTTGATGGCCGGTACCTTGGACGCATTGCCCCTCCGGAGGCAAAAAATGTTTTCCTGCACAAACGCCAGTACCAGCTCCTCGATGATTCGGAATTCGGTCTTCGCTTTGCCGGGTGTATCGTGGCGGGGAAGCTATCCAATATGGCCACCCTCCTGATGCGCATCAAGCGGAGCAGGAACAGGAAAGAAGCAGGAGACTGTGCCAGGCAGATACAGAACCTTATGGATAAGGTCGAATTGGCGGAAAATATCGATAGCCTTCGTGGTTATGAAGGACGGGGGACAGCCCTTTTTTTTAAGGCTTTCCCATGCGGCTTTGTCGATAATCTGGGCTTTGCCCGCCGGGTAAGACGCCCCCCTACAGATCCTGTCAATTCGGTACTTTCATTACTCTATACTTTTCTTATGAACCGCGTCTACGCTGCTGTGCGTATTGCCGGTCTTGATCCATATCCCGGTTTTCTCCATTCCATAGATTACGGCAGGTATTCCCTGGTTCTTGACCTCATGGAAGAGTTTCGCTCCATCATTGCCGAGACACTGACACTTTCTCTCTTTAACCTCAATATCCTGAAAAAGGATGATTTTATCACTGAAAAACCCCAACCCGACGATACATCATCGCCGGATGTCACCCGGCAGCCCGATGTGACAAAAGAGCCCATAGGTTTGATTTCGGGCGATGAAACGGGGCAGGAGGTCTTTGACCTTCCGGAGCAGCGTATGCCCCCGGAAACGCCGGTTTCCGACAGACAGACCGGCAAGTACCCTGTAATGCTTCGTCACGACGCCTTTAGAAGA
>JAUWNZ010000263.1 GCA_030612385.1 Pseudomonadota bacterium
AGTATTTAAAACGCCATTGATGGTATATGATCATTTGGAGACCTTAAATGGATATTGTTTGCAGAACATCCGGTGCGCGTAGCAACTTCAGATTTCTTTTAACTTTTGTTGCTATTTTTACCTTCGTCTTATGGAACTCACCCACTGTTATCAATGCTGAAGAAAGCAGTTGTGTGTCATGTCATACCAGCACAAAAAAACTTCTTGAGGTAATCAGGGCTATTGAGGCATCAAAGCCCGAAGTGGAAAAACCTGCCGAGTCAAAGGGGGAAGGGTGAGGGGGGGCAGTGGCTCAGTTGGAGCCATACGAAAAGGTGCTTGTTGATACGGACTTTCTGGACGAAGATGAAGATGTACATGGGCAGATATCGTGCGAGAAATGCCATGGCGGAAATCCTGAAAGTTACGACGGGAAAACGGCCCATGAGGGATTGATAAAAGATCCTACCTATCCCGATCCTTCAAAAACATGTGGTGAATGCCATTCGGAAATAACAGGAAAAAATAAGACCAATTCTCATATAAGCCTTGCTCCTTTCAAAAACAAGATTTATCTCAGAGCAAATCCGGATTCCTGTGTACGCGACAAGATCGACAGCGCTATGGGCACCCATTGTATGGCATGCCACAGCAGTTGCGGTCAGTGTCATGTCAGCCGTCCTGAATCCGTCGAGGGTGGATTTATAGAGGGACACCTTTTTCAGAAAACACCTCCCGTCGAAACGAACTGTACCTCATGTCATGGCAGCAGAGTCGGGAAAGAATTCCACGGAGAGAATGAGGGCATACCGGCCGATGTTCACCATCTCAAGTATGGTATGGCATGTAAGGCATGCCATACCGGTGATGAAATGCATGGCAGCGGTATGGAACCTTTCGACAGGTATGAGGTTGAAAACAGGGCGAAATGTGAGGACTGTCATAAGATTGCAACGTCTAAAAAACCGGAAGGTGATAAAAAAGGTAAATCTCTTGAGCATCCAGGCCATATCATTCACAAGGACAAGGTAAGCTGCCAGGTTTGTCACTCTGTATCATATAAAAACTGTTTCAGTTGTCATGTCGGCAAGGGCAAATCGGGAGTACCCTATTTTAAAACAGATCCTTCGACGATGGATTTTAAAATAGGCCTGAATCTGAAGACTACTGAAGAGCGCCCGGAAAAATATGTGACCGTTCGTCATATACCTGTAAGTCCCGGCCTGTTTGATTTTTATGTCAAGGACGCCTTAACCAATGTAGACAAAGCGCCGACCTGGAAATTTGCTACGCCGCACAATATTCAGCTTAAGACTCCGCAAAATGAAACCTGTCTCTCATGTCATGGAAACAACAAACTCTTCCTGACAAAGAAGGATGTGAAATCATGGGAAATTAAGGCAAATAAGGAAGTTTTTGTTCCTCTTAAACCCGCTCCCCCTGAGAGGCATAACTGGTTGGAACAGCCGGAGCTCCACCTGGAAAAGGTGGATTGTCTGACGTGTCACGATCCTTCATTAAAATCTTCCATAAAAGATTGCCGGCAGTGTCATGCGAAAGACAGCATTCTTCTGACGAAAGCCGAAGGTGCTCCGAAATATTCATTAACAAACTGGAACTTTACGAATAGGGAACTTATCGGAAAAGGTGATTACGTTGTGGGAAGCAACAAGATTCCCGCTCTTGATTTCGCTGGAATTCTGCTAATAATTCTAACTTTTGCGGGATGTGCTATACATGGCACATTACGTTTTATCAGCAGAAGGAGAAAATAAAAAAATGTCCGAGAAAATTTATCTGCATCCCGTCACCGAGCGTATATGGCACTGGATACATGCCATCCTGATTATATTATTAATATTATCCGGCATTCAGATACACTGGCCGGGTAGTATTAATTTCTTTGGAAGTTTTTCAAATGCCATATCTTTACACAACTGGGCAGGAATATTGCTGGTTTGTGATTTTTTCCTGTGGTTATTGTACAATTTGATCTCTAGACGCGTGTCACACTACATAGTAAGAAAGGAAGATATATATCCGGGCATGATTGTGCAGGCAAGATTTTATGCTTATGATATTTTCAAGAACAGTCCCCACCCCTATTCTCCGTCTGAGGACAACAAATTCAATCCACTGCAGAAGGCAGCCTATTTTAATTTTATGTTTTTCATGATGCCCCTTTTGCTGATCAGCGGCATTTTGTATATGTATCCATATTATTTTTCATCATTTATCTCTTTCCTCGGCGGTTTGAAAGTTGTGGCCGTTTTTCATTACATTATGGCTATCATATTTACAGCTTTTTTTATCGCTCATATCTATCTGGCCACTACAGGTCATACCATCTTTGCAGATTTTATCGCCATGATTACAGGATATGCCGAGAAGGAAGAGCATTAACTGT
>JAUWNZ010000022.1 GCA_030612385.1 Pseudomonadota bacterium
GCAAAGATCAGGTATCATCACAACGAATCCGAGGCACAGGTAACCCCCCTTGGTAAAGACAGGGTTAGCGTAAAGTTCAAAGAGCCGCAGATGGCGATCACCCCCGGACAGGCGGTGGTCTTTTATGATGATGATATAGTGGTAGGTGGAGGAACGATAGACACGGAGGGCCATGATGAAGAAATATAAGGCAGTCAAGACCTATGAAGAGATAAATGAAAGGATAAAGGAGGGGAAGGCCGTGGTGGTTACGGCCGAAGAGATTCTGGATATCGTGGAGAAAAGCGGGGAGATAGAGGCGCCTGGGAAAATAGATGTGGTAACCACAGGCACCTTTACGCCTCCCTCCACTCCTTATAGTGTTTCCGAGAGATTGAAATGCCAAATCGGAGGAGCCATAGACCCTTTTGCCGCTTCACCCTCGCAGGCCTTCCATATGACAGGGGGTCTGGCAGGGATAGATATCTTTGCAGGGATAAAGAGTGACGAGCAAATCCCAGCGGGGATGGGGAAGGTTATTCCCTCCGGTATAGCAATTGCGGTACCGGAGGGTTACGAGGCGCAGATCGTGCCCCGAAGAGACCTTAAGGATGTTCGAGTGATAAATTATCCTGTTATAATCGATGCGGATTGCCGGGAGGAGATTGGGGTAACCATGATTAATGGCGGAGAAGAGCCACTTACCGTAAAGAGGGGGGATCACCTTGGACAGATGGTCGTCTATCGAGTGTGTGGCAGGATGGATATCTTTGCCGCTGTGAAAGGTGAGGAGATTAGCCTTCTCGGGGAGTGGAAGGATGTTCCGACCGGTATCACAATTGCGTTGCCTAAGAGTTATGAGGCACAGATCAGACCCTTAAATGTTCATGCCCGCAAAGGAAGATCTAAATTGAGGAAGTTAAGAGTTTTTCCTGTTACGATAGATTCCGATTACAGAGATGAGATTGTGGTGACTATGAAAAATGATGGCAGAAGACCTCTTGCCGTAAAGAGGGGTGATCATATTGCAGAGATGATCATCTATCGGGCAGGCACAGGGTGACGTGAACTCGGTTCAGGATTGCGCCGGGAACACTTATTGCTGGAAAACAGACACCTGATTTGGAGAAGATACTGGCAATTACTCAGCCACAGATTCACACAGATGAACGCAGATAGGTTTAAATACAAAGAAATCATGTGACTATACAGGTAGGTAAGCTAAAGGCTGTTAGTTTCTTAATTGTAAGGTTCTTGCAGAAATGGCTTCGCCCTTCGACAACCTCAGGGTAAGCTGGTCCCTGACCTTGTCGAAGGGCGAAAACACGAAATAACTGCGTGGAGACAGGAAATAGGAGAAAAAATACCGGTGGTGATCCGCGTAGATCGGTGGCGAGATAATTACAAAAGTAACTACTCAGACTACAACAGCTTCAGCCTGACTACATGAATAGTTACAGATACTGAAACTAAAAGGAGGTGACAGAAAATGATCATAGATAGGCCAGGGTCGCAGTATATATTTATGTACAGCAGGGAGAGCCTTAACAATTCCAGTGATCGCGCATCGTATATAGCTTACAAGGATAAAAGGCTGACCAATAAGGAATATCTGGAGCACTGGGGCAAGTGGATCCACCTGGATGACAAGGAAAAGATCCATGATATGGCCCGTAAACTTGATCCGTATGTAGAGGAAGGGACTATCCCCTGCATCAAATTTGACCGCGTTCCCCAGCAATGGGCAGACATGGATCAATGCGTGCTGTGTGTTTACAGTGATGACAGGCAGAGAAATGAAGTATGGAAGGTATTATCCGACGTGGGAGTAAAAATCAAAGCATGGACCTATGACAGAGAGGTGGTAGAAAAGTGGATGCCGGGGGGACAATATTTAGAGAGATGGATCACTGCCAATGGGTTGAAGAAGGAGGAGGCAGACCGGACCAGAGAAGAATCTCGACAAAAATTCAAGGCGGCATTCTTTGACAAACCGGATGAGCCCTGTCGAGGGTGGATACAGTAGGGGCAGGCCCATGTGCCTGCCCTGTGCCTGCCCGATTACAAATTGATCATACAATGCTGGGCAACCACAGGGGGTTGCCCCTACAAATATCAAAATTTTTTATATTTATGCTTGGGGAAGTTAATTCGTCCCCGTTCCTTACCCATAGAGACGCAAAGGGGGATAATGTTTATGAATAGTATTGTAGTGAGGATCAGCGGGTCACTGCGCAAGCTTACCAGAGGCAAAACGGAGATTGAGCTTACTGTAGCCGGTAATATCGCCGATTGTGTTATTAAACTGGAAGAGCAGTTTCCCGGCATGAGGGAGAAAATATGTGACGAGGAGGGAGAGATACGAGGCGCCGTCAATATCTATGTCAATGGTGACAATGTCCGCTCCCTCCAAGGTCTGGCTACCACTTTGAAAGCGGAAGATGAGGTGGATATTTTGCCCGCCTTTGCGGCCGCATAACCACCACCCTGAACAATGAGAAATGAGAATATTAAAATGCAAATACTAAAATGAGAAATGCAGGGTGTTTTTTCATTTTGCGTTTTTCATTTTAAAATTTAATATTTATATTAATAAGTTTGTAGGGTGGATTAAGCGGAGCGAATCCACCGAAAGCTTTTTGTAGCTACGCTGGCACAACAAAGAACGAGAAATAAAAAGTTTTGTGACGGCTCCGCCGCTGGTGTAAGAGTAAGGCAGAGCCTTGTGAGGCATGAATTCCCAGGCAGAGCCTGGGAACGAAGGAACCCTGAACCCCTGAACTGTTACTATATAGACATGATCACCCGGAAAGAAAGAGAGAAATATGACAGACAGATAAGAATCGATGGCCTTGGGACAGAGGGGCAGGAGAAGCTTAAACAGGCCAGGGTCCTAATAGCCGGAGTAGGCGGGCGGGGATCGCCTCTTGCTGTTTACCTTGCGATAGCCGGTGTGGGAAACCTCCGGATTGTGGATAATGACGAGGTGAGCCTGAGCAACCTGAACCGGCAGCCTCTTTACGGGGCTGAGGATATAGGCAGAAAAAAAACCGAGGCGGCGGAACTGAGGCTCCAAAAATTAAACCCCGATATTAAGGTGGAGGCCGTATTTGAAACAATAACCGAAGAGACTGTTTCGCAGCTTGCGGATGGTTGTGACCTGATCCTGGACGCTGTGGATAACTTTCCTGCCAGATATGTATTGAATAATGCTGCTATAAAAAAAGGTGTTCCCTTTCTTTACGGTGGTATCTACGGCTTAGAGGGAACGATGACTACCATAATTCCCCGCAAGACAGCCTGTTTGAGATGTATCTTCCCTGATCCCCCACCTTCGGAAATCTTTCCTGTATTAGGGAGCACTGCGGGGATTCTCGGTTGCATCCAGGCGATGGAGGCAATAAAATATATCGTGGGGATTGGAGATCTGATGACCAACCGGCTTTTGATCTTTGATGGTTTCAGTATGAAATTCAGAGAGGTCAGGGTTGAGAGTGATCCACAATGCCCCGATTGCTCACCGTCTGCAGGGAGTTAAGGGCGGACTTTTAAAATGAGAAATTCAGTGTGTTTTTTCATTTTAAAATTTAATATTTACATTAATTCGTGAACGGTTACCTTTTTCGAATATTCCCTGCAATTCGGATGGTGATTTCCGGTTTGTCAGGATAGTTGGTCTGAAGCTTTAAAAATCCTTTGTATCGTCCTTCTTCAGCACATTTGTTCTTGAAGACAATCCTGTAATGCCGACCTTTTTCCAGGGTCTCTATCCGGTAATCAACCTTGTCGGAGAGAGAAAATCCAACCGGCTTCAGGGATAAAGGCGCAGGATTTTGAGCCCTGATAGCAATCACCCTCTCAATTGTATTGCCTGCGGTGCCTCCAAGATAGACCGATCTTGATGATACTAAAATTGACACCTTGACAAAGGCCCTGAGACTTATTCTGACGATCTTATTTCCGGGGTCATTGGTATATACCCGAGCAGTTTTGTTAATGTTGCCCTTAAATCCCTTTGTATTTACATTCAACCATATTCTGCCCTCGCCACCGGGAGGGATGGCCCTGTCGAAGCGGGCCACGCTGCATCCTCAGCCGGGCTGGACTTTTTTTATCTCCAGCGTCTGATCACCCTTGTTAAGTATTTTAAAGACATGTTCAAGCACTTCTCCTTCTTTGACCTCCTTGAAGTCAAAAGAGCCTTCTTTCACAATCACCAGCGGTCCGGTGATTTTCTGGGCCATAGCAGGCAAGGCGCTGAAAATAAGGTACAGAGCTGATAATAAAATAACAAGGCACATTCTTTTCATAAATTTTTCCTCCTTTCTTGATACTCATTCCGGCCGGTTTCTTCTTTACAGCCTGTGGGGTATATTCCCGGCCATACATTTTTACTTATTTTCCATTATCACAAGTGGTTGTCCAGAGACACTTTTCGGGTTTACAAATAAGAATCCAGATCCCGGGGATCAGGAGGGATATGTCTCTCACCAACGTAAAGAGTGTGATCTTTTCGCCCCCGGAACCGAGCGTAAAGCAACCGCAACTTATATCGAGCCCCCTGTAAAGGTTGAACCCAAGAGCGAAAACGAATATGAGCAGAAGGCAGTCGATGATCAAGGCGCTTCCCCTCGTCAAAAATCCCGTAACCAGGAACACTCCGCAGATCACCTCGATCCACGGCAGAATCACCGCAACCGGATTGACCATCAAAAGTGGCAATATCTTGTAATTATAGACCGCCTGGGCAAACGCCCCCGGATCTATCAACTTTATGCAGCCGGCATAGATGAAGATCACTCCGAGCAGTATTCGCAAAAGGAGGTGAAGCCAATCCCACCTGCCCGCATTTTCACTCTTCATGATGGCGCTGATCCCCTCCCGTCGCAGACGGCAGGGAGTTCTCCTGCCATCTGTCCCATCCGTTTGTCAAATAGAATACCCTTTCAAAGCCAAGCTGGTAAAGTTTTTCAGCCACGTTGAACCCCAGTGGACAGTCCTCACCATCGCAGTAAGTAACTATCTCCATGTCAGGATCCGCCCTCGACAGGAAATTATCGATATATTCATCAAAGAGCTGATCAGGCAGATTCAATGCCCCACTGATATGACCTGTCAGGTATCCTTCAGGATGTCTCGTATCGACAAAGAGCGTCTTCCCCTCTCTGTATTTTTCTATTGCTCTGTCCAATGGAATTGCGCTGATAGAATTGTTCGCCTCGACCAGATGAAGAACCGGCGCTTTGATATTGAAAAGATCGAGACCGTCGGGTCTCAGACTATTGGCAAGCAGAGCAAGGGGAATTACAACCATCAGGATAATAACGGTCTCTTTTAAAACACTTTTCAGCATGTGACACTCCCCCTCAAGTAACAAAGAAGGGGTTTACCATAAAATAGATCCCCAGGGCTCCAATCATGGCGCCTGCCCCTTTCCGAAACCAGCTCCCCGCCCCCTGCCAGGCGCTGTTTTCTAACAGCCTTTTCACCACTGCCGTGGAGCTGCCTGCCATAACTACCGGCAGACAATGTCCAACGGCAAAAAGAAGAATAAAAAGAATACCCGTCGCCACCTTCTGCTGGATGGTAATGATTGCAAGAATGGGAGCGATAAAACCGAAGGTGCATGATCCGGAAAGTATGCCGTAGGAAAGGCCCAGGATAAAGGCTCCAAAAAGGCCGCCGAGATTAAGGCGGTATAACAAACTACCGGACATCGAGCATTTTTCAACACCAAGCATGCCAAGCGCCACCCAGAGGAGAACCAGTCCCACAGGGATCTGCCAGTAATTTCCCACATCGCCCAACATGCGGCCTAACAGGGCGCAGATGACACCGACCAGCGTTATGGTGATAAAGAGACCGAGTGTAAAGGCAACAGAATAGTAGCCGGCCTGGATAGGCTTCAATGTCTGCTGCTGTCCTCCCACATAAGCGACTATAAGAGGAATAGAAGCCATCTGGCAAGGGCTGAATACCACGCTTACCAAGCCCCAGACAAAACAGCCAAGGGCCGCAATGACAACGCCCCCTGCCATCCACTCATTTACAGCCAGAAAGAATGTGTCAAGCATTAGTTCCCCCTTTGACTCACCTTCGGCTCGTGAATCTTCGATTTCTCAATCTTCTCAATGCCCATTTTTTTGAGCTGCTCGCATATGGCTGCCTCGCTCATGAACCCCACGTGCCGGTAGAACTCTCTGCCTTCCTCATTAAAGAATATCTGTGTGGGGATGGCCCGGATGCCGAACCTTTTTGCCTGCTCGCGGTCTTTTCGGATATCAATGAAGACAATGGAAGCCCTGTCTTTATAGGTCCTTTCTACATTCTCCATAATCGGCTCCATCATCCTGCAGGGAATGCAGGATTTAGCCCCAAGGTCGATCATGGTGACCATGCCTTTGACAGGGACATTTTCAAATTTTTCAGCCGCCGCGCCGGTTATGATCACACAAAAAATAAATACCACAATCAAACCGCTTTGCCAAATTCTGCCTCTTATCTTCATTATACAGACACCTCATATCCTGTCGTTAATTATCACCAGGCCTGATGCTCGAACCGGCTGTGCAACAATCTTGAAACATTCCCCTTCATATCACTTCCCGATCCATGTTCGAATATCCTCTTTCTTCGGGATTTTACCCACACTCTTTACCTCGCCGTCGACAACCACCGCCGGCGTGCCGAATACTCCGTAACCGGCGATCTTCATGACATCGGTGATCTTCTCAATCTGAGCTTCCACGCCGGCCTCCGCCACTGCCTCCTTGACTATTTTTTCTGTCTGTTGACATTTTGGACAACCCGGTCCCAATACTTTGATCTCCATTTTTTTACCTCCTTTATCCGGCAAAACTGCCGTAAATTAGACCAGCGATAGTGGACATAATGACAATGATAATGCAGAATGTAACTGTTTTTCTGACACCCATAACACTGCCGATCACCAGCATGTTCGGCAATGATAAGGCAGGTCCGGCCAGGAGCAGGGCCAGAGCAGGCCCCCTGCCCATACCTGAGCCTATGAGCCCCTGCAGAATAGGGATTTCAGTCAGGGTGGCGAAATACATCGGAGCGCCCGCAACCGAGGCAAACAGATTGGCCCACAGCGAGTTTCCACCCAATAGAGATTGGACATAATGCTCCGGAATAAGGGCCGGATGCCCCGGCCTCCCCAGCATGAACCCGGCGATCAGGACGCCGCCGATCAGAAGCGGAAATATCTGCTTCATGAATCCCCAGGTAGAGTCCACCCAGTTGACACATTCATCCTTTGTGAACCAGGCCTTGAGCATGAAAGCCAGGATAATCAGAAAGGTGGTGGTGATGTACCATTTATATGCAAAGATCATCGGCCACAGGCCGGTCGCATCGGAAGCAGGCCTGGCAAAGGCGGCGAATACTAAAATCAGTACCATAGCCAAGAGATACAGGCCGTCCTGCAGCAAGGTGCGCTGGCCTGCATCATCATCCGGCACATAGGTCTGCCCTGCAGTCCGAGCCGCGTCGTCTTTTCTGAAGATCAGCGCCATTAGCAGTCCGGTGACAAGCGCAAAAAAGACCGCGCCGACAGCGCGAGCTAACCCCATTTGCCAGCCCAACACCTTTGCTGTAAGCGTGATGGCCAGCACGTTGATGGCAGGCCCGGAGTATAGAAAGGCTGTTGCCGGACCGATACCGGCTCCTCGTGTATAAATGCCGGCAAAAAGCGGCAGCACCGTGCATGAACAAACCGCCAGAATGGAGCCGGACACGCTGGCCACCGAATAGGCCAGAATCTTTTTGGCCCTGGCCCCGAAATATTTCAGAACCGATGCCTGCGAAACGAAAACTGAGATAGCGCCTGCAATAAAAAAGGCAGGAATCAGACAGGTCAAGACGTGTTGACGGGCATATTCCCGGAGCATCATGAAGGCCTCAAGGCCTGACTGCCGCACGACATTATGATCCCACGGCACATAGTAGCAGGCAAGAAAGATCATAATGATAAGCAGCAATTTGGTTCGTTCTTTCATACTATAACTTAGCGCCCCCTTACAGCTGGTGAAGCCTTTACATGCATGTATTTATATTTGACTATATAGTGCCCGAGCGAAAACTATTTCCCGCAGATATCCTCTCGTCGTATAGAAGGTAGTTTCCTTATTATCTCGGCGACCTCCGGTTCGTCCTCTAACCAGTGCGTCAGGTTTCCCAAAAGACTTGCCGTGTAGGGACTGTTGCTTCCATCCGTGAGATGGTAGTTGACCCACAGGCCGTCCTTGTCAAATTCAACAATGCCCGCGTCTTCCAGCGCCTTCAGGTGTTTGGATACGGTGGGCTGTGCTATCTTGAGGGCTGCCTGGATCTCACAGACACACATCCGCTTATGCTGAAGCATCTTGACGATCTTCACCCGATTTGGATCGGAGAGGGCCCTCATGACCCTGATGAAATCTTTCATAATATACTCCTATATTGCTATCTATGAATATATTGATAAATTTCCTTTTGTCAAGCCGAAAAATATTATTGAGAGAAGAAGGGCTGTGCAATTGAATCAGGAGACGGGCAGTATAAGAAGCCTGTTGATGTATTCGTAAAAAGCTCTGCTATACCGCGTGGCGGCATTATAACAGGAAGTAACGTAACACTTTGGTGAAATCGTAGTACGCGGTAACAACTGATTTATCCGGTGGGTTAAAGTCCTGTCCGGGGTATCAGATGCGGCACGTATTGGAGGATAAACAGTTCAGTGCTGGAGACCCTGTGCGGTGTTGCCGGAGGAGTAACAACCCCGGCATATAAGGAAACGAAATTGTGAGGGGCCGCACAGGGAGCCGGAGGGGTTCATAGTACCATTTGAAGACAAAGGAGACAATACAACCCTGCCTGAGGGAAGGAACCCTGCTTTGCTCATGCAACCAAAGAGTGGAGGACAAAAGGGGTTGCGAAGATGCTAACAACCCCTGATAAGATCAGGATACTACAAGCGTATCGTCTTCAAGCGGTTTTTCAAGATTTAATCTCTTCATTTTTCTTAAAGCATATCTGCAGAAATAGAGATCGATGATTTCGCAGCCAGCCATGGCATTATAATGGATATCCCATCTCAGATGATCGTAATTATATATACCTCGCCATACGCGCTCGTTTATCTGCATCAGACCCACCGATGTACCGTTGTAAGATCGAAGGTAAACCACGTCCCCTTTTTTAACCCTGAATTGACGGAAACAACCTTCCTGCCAGGCCGAGGCAAGAACAATCAGCCGGTAAAGATCGTAGTAATGATCCGGCATCTTACTCTTTTTTAAAGTGGAATAATTATTAAAAACCTCTTTATGTAATTCCCTGGCATGGTTTCTGCAATATATCAGCACAGGAGACGGAAAAATGAAAGTCGCAGTACCTGTCTGTGGCCATTTTGTTTCGACGGTTTTTGATTTTTGCGACCATCTTTTGATCGTGAACATAGAGTCTGGGCGGATAAAAGATCGGACAACAGTTCACTTCGCCGAAAATACGATTGCAGCCAAGGCCGTCAGATTGAGAAAAATTGGTGTTCAGACCCTTCTTTGCGGGGCAATTTCAAGACCCCTGGAGAGGATGATCGTTGCGTCAGGAATTGTGGTTATACCATTCTTGAGGGGAACGGCAGATGAGATACTTCAAGCCTATCTTACAGGCAATTTGTTAGATGGACGTTTTGCCTTGCCGGGCTGCCGCACCGCTGGATGGCATCGCAGAAGAAGAGGAATAAGGGGCCGCGGCAGGTGTGACGGTCAAGAGAATATGAAGAAAGGATGGTAAATATGAAAATTGCGATTACTTCCTATGGTAAGGATCTTTCCAGTAAAGTGGATCGAAGTTTTGGGCGTGCAAAGTGGTTTATCGTTGTTGATACTGAGTCAGGCATTTTTGAAGCACATGACAACAAGCAGAATGTAAGCCTACCCCAGGGCGCCGGCATACAGGCCGGTCAGAACGTCGCAAATCTGGGGGTTGGTGTGATCCTGACCGGCAATATTGGTCCCAATGCCTACAGAACGCTCAGTGCAGCTTCTGTTAAAATATTTCTTATCGAAAAAGGTATCGAGACTGCCCAGGATGCTCTTTCTGAATGGAAGGCCGGCCGCCTGAAAGAGGTGGCGGAGGCAACTATCGAGGGACATTGGGTATAGTAAAAAAGGATTGGCGAAGTTGCATATTTGCAACCTTTACATAAATATAGGTTGCAAAATAGCGACTCCTATTTTTCTTTATGACTTTCAAAGTATGTAACCACTTGAAACGTGAAACTTTTATACGTAGCAAATTCTGGCACACTTTTTGCAATATAAATTTATAGAGTTTTAATTAGCTTTTGCGTAACAGTGAAAAACAGGGAGGTGATTTTAATGCCAGGTGGAAATAGAACAGGACCGGCAGGGATGGGTCCGATGACAGGCAGGGCAGCAGGCCTCTGTGCAGGATATCCAGCGCCCGGATATATGAATCCCATTGCTGGTAGAGGTTTTTTGGGAAGCGCTCCTTATGGCAATGTGGCGCCAGGCTATTCGGGGGGGTATGTTCCCTATGGACCGGCAGGATACTATGGCGGTTTTGGGAGATCTTTTGGATTTGGCAGAGGTTTCGGAAGAGGCTGGTCCGGCAGGGGTCGTGGATTTGGTCGTGGTCGGTGGTAGATTAATTTTTTACCTAATAAAATAGACAGATAAGAGGAGGAGATAATATTATGCCAAGAGGTGATCGAACTGGACCGCAGGGGCAGGGACCGCGAACGGGTCGTGGTTTAGGGCCATGTGGTACAGGAACAGGAGAAAATCCGGATTCCGGTCAGAATATCGGATTCTTCCGTAGACTGGGAAGGGGTCTGGGAATTGGCCGGGGAGGAAAAGGAAGAGGAATGGGGCAAGGTTCGGGTCGCGGACGTGGCGGACAGGGCCAGGGTCGCAATTAGGCTGAAGGTAGATAGACTG
>JAUWNZ010000167.1 GCA_030612385.1 Pseudomonadota bacterium
TCCTGAATCTCATTTCTGCTTATAATAGCCCTCTGGATGGTCTGAGAGCCCTTTTTGTGCTGGAAATGCTCGAGGCCGGGAGGAGGTTGATTCCCGGGGCTAATCCTCGGAGGAAAGTTGATTATACCAAAGAGGCAAACAGGCTTGTCAGCGATATAGAAATAAAGGCGGCGAAGGAAGGGGGGCTTATTGACGGTGTAAGGCAGATGTTAGGCGAGCTGAAGGCCCGCAATATAAAGATGGGGGTTGTGACCAGAAACTGCTCGGAAGCGGTAAGAGAGGTGTTTCCGGATATAGATACCTTTTGCAAGGCGGTTATTACGAGAGAGTTTACGACTAATGTAAAGCCCCACCCCATGCACATCAGAACGGCCCTCGATGCGCTGGATATAACGCCGGAACACTCCGCTATGGTGGGTGATCACCCTATGGATATTGGTATAGGAAAGGAAGTAGGAGCATATACCATAGGCGTACTTACCGGATATTCCCAGGCTGATTCCCTGCGTGAGGCGGGGGCGGACATCGTAATAAATAGCGCTGCGGAGATCGTTAAGTATCTGCCGTAACCGTTCAAGGTTCACAGTTCAGAGGTTCAAGGGGTTAAAAGCTATACTCAACACGGCCATAGCTTACGCTTTTTGAGCCGGTCAAAATTGCACAGTATATGTAGCGGAAGGCTTTAGCCTTCCACATGCATCGGCACGTAGCACATAGCGGAAATCTTTAACCTTACCTTAGAAGAGATGGAGACCTAAAGGTCTCCGCTACATGGGATTCATGTATACTCTACAAGGAAAATTTTACCCTTAGAAGGCATGAAAGTCAGTTCATAGGGTGGATTAAGCGGAGCGAATCCACCGAAAACTTTTCAGCAGCAGTGAACGGTTACGAAGCCGTCAAAAATACTTGCTCGTCTTTTCCCCTTTGCTTACTAACCCCCGCACGAAGAGGAGGGTCTGGTTTCGATCCTCTATGTTCAAGGCCTGCTCCAGGCCGCCGGCATCAAGATTCATATTGATTGCCTCTTTTGTCAACCTCAAGCCCATGGGGTTTTTGGCGTTCATGGTTCGGGCCAGATCCAGCGCTGTTTCCATGAGTTGGTCACGCTCCACCCGCCGGCTTGCAAGGCCGAGCAACATGGCCTCCGATGCCGACATAAAGTTTCCTGTAAGCATGAACTCGTAAGCCCTTCCCGCTCCGATAAGCCGGGGAAGAAAGTAGCTGCACGCCATATCCGCTCCACCAAGACCAATATTGATATAGGCGGCGGAAAAACGGGCGTCATGGCTTATCACACGAACATCAGAGGCGAGAGCAAAGCTGAAACCGATACCCGCCGCGGCCCCATGGACAGCGCAGATGATGGGTTGAGGCGCCTGTCTCATGGCCAGATTCAGCCTGGCCAGGCGCGCCTGAAACCTGTAAAACCGGTCGGTGTTCATCTCCGGAGTTATTTCCATTGTCTCCTTCAAGTCAAGGCCTGCGCAGAAGCCCTTGTCCCCGTTTCCTTTCAGGATAATAACATGGGTGTCGAGGTCATATAATCGTTCTTTCCAGAAGGCCTCCAATTCCTCCACCATTTTTTGATTGACGGCGTTATATACGTGTGGACGGTTAAGAGTCAAAATGCCTATACCTTCTTCCATCAAATCGTATTCTATTGTTTCATGTTCCATAAATCATCCTCCATTCTTAATTCTAAAAATCAATTCAGAAAAACAGCACCCTTTCAGGCAGCCACCAAGGCACAAAGACACAAAGGTGACAACAAGAATAATTTTTTAATCTAAATCCAGAGCAAATGATTGTTTTTCACACAATGTGATGATTAAGTTCCTCAAAATGCCTTATTTTTAACTGTTCGCTCTGGATCCAGGTTTAATCTTGGCGCCTTGGTGTCTCAGTGGCTGGGTAGTTACAACTACTTTTACATTGTTATGAAGGATGCCCATAAAATCCTTTGTATACCGGCAAATAGATGCTATCATACTGCCGGAAAATTGACTATCAAAAAGGAGAACAGGTTATGAAAATATTGGCTATATATCCGGAATATCCGGCTACCTTCTGGAGCTTCAAATACGTATTGAAGTTTGTATCTAAAAAGGCGGCTTTTCCGCCGCTCGGGTTGCTTACAGTTGCCGCCATGTTTCCTGAGGATTGGGAGGTAAAACTGATCGATATGAATGTTGACAAGCTTAGAGACCAGGATATCATGAATGCCGATATCATCTGTGTAAGCGCCATGATAGTGCAGAAAGAATCAGTCAGGAAGGTGATTAAACTCTGCCGGAGCTTAAAAAAACCTGTAGTTGCCGGCGGACCTCTTTTCACCACCGGATACAGAGAGTTTATGGATGACATCGATTATTTTGTGTTAGACGAAGCGGAGGTAACGCTGCCGCGGTTCATCTCCGATTACCGGAAGGGTTGCCCTGGAAAGATTTACCGTGCCGATAAATATCCCTCTTTACAGGAGACACCCATACCGAGGTGGGATCTTATCAACCATAAAAAATATGGTTCTCTTATGGCGCAAAATTCAAGAGGGTGTCCCTTCAATTGCGAGTTCTGCGATGTTACCGTGCTCTTTGGGCATAAGCCGAGGTTAAAAAGTCCCGAACAGTTCATCGATGAGATGGAGGCCATTTATAAAACCGGCTGGAGGGGTTCTCTTTTTGTTGTTGATGATAATTTTATTGGTAATAAGAAGGTCGTTAAAGAGACCTTGAGAAAAACTATCGACTGGTCGGAAAAACACAGATACCCCTTTGATTTTTTCACAGAGGCATCGATAAATCTGGCGGATGACACGGAGTTGATGGATCTGATGGTAAGGGCTGGATTTTCATCTGTCTTTGTTGGAATTGAGACGCCCAATGAATCGAGTCTTAAGGAGTGTAAAAAAAACCAGAATGTGGGCCGTGATTTAATAGAGTCTATAAGGCAGATTCAGCAGGCGGGATTGGAGGTTACCGCGGGATACATAGTTGGTTTTGACAGTGATGATACGGATATCTTTGACAGTATGATTCAATTCATCCAGGAAAGTGGCGTGGTTACGGCTATGGTTGGGGTGCTCAATGTGCTTCCTGAAACGAAGCTCGGGAAAAGGATAAAAAAAGAAGGGAGGTTGCTCAGGGAAAGCACAGGAAACAACGTGGATGCAATCGTAAATTTTATTCCGAAAATGGATACGCAAATCCTGATCGATGGTTATAAGCGAATCGTTCGCACCATATATCAACCGAAGGATTACTATTACCGGGTCTGTAAATTTCTTAAGAATTACCGTCCGATTCGCCGGGGAAAACTCAACTGGAGGGACGTTAGGGCATTTTTCAGATCTATTTTCTGGATAGGGATACTTGGTAGTGGCAAAACCCAGTGGTATTACTGGAAAATGATGTTCTATTCTTTGACTAAGTATCCGAAAAGCTTTCCGGATGCCATGAAGCTTATGATCTATGGTTATCATTTCAGAAAAGTAGCTGTCAGATTGACTGACGACGTCAAGTAAATAAAAAGGAGGAGAACCATGTTTGATCTTATCAAAAAAACCATGCTGGCAGGCGTAGGATTGGCCGCTATGACGAGGGAAAAGATCGAAGAGACGATCGATGAGTTTGTCAAGAAGGGCAAATTGTCTGAGAAAGAGGGAAAGGAGATTGTTGAAGAGCTTATCGAAAAGTCAAAGACCGCCAAAAAAGATCTGGAGGAGAAGATAGAAAAGATCGTAACAAAATCTTTAAAGAAACTGAACATACCCACGAGGGATGAGTTGACGGAGATTAAGAAAAAAATTGAGCGCCTTGAAAAGTCGGAAGATGAGTAAGCGTTCACGGAACGTTGAAATTAGAAA
>JAUWNZ010000223.1 GCA_030612385.1 Pseudomonadota bacterium
GTTGTCACCTATATAAAAAAGCGTGCTTGAATTTTTCAGAGAGTTTTCAAGAGTGGGATAATCAAAAAAACCGGACTTTTTATCCACAAAACCTTCAAAGACCTCACTCACATCACTCCACTTACGCTCGGGCCCCAGATCAATCAGGTTTCCGGCGCCGGCAAGTTTTAAGGCACTGATTAGAGGAGAGGATGACTCGTTCACAAGATTTGTCAGATCAGCCTCCATCTTTAATACCTGTTCATTGTGACACTGCTTTATTTCTTTGTACGGATCAGGGTTACCGGCAGCCTCTCTGATAGTCTTGTGAATCAGCCGGCCCATCTGTGGGGGCGTTGTTTTCTCCGGGAGATTTTGCAACACCCTCATAACCGAGTTTAAGACTTCCCTCTGCGTCTTTTCATCAGCGCCGGATATCCTGCTTGCCTCCAGGGTCTGCCTGAGAAAGCAGGGAAAACAGTCTAAAGATATTTTCACAATGTGTGCTCCTGTGTAACTACTGGTTCACGGTTCACGGTTCACGGTTCAACGGTTGGTCGCATCCAAGGCGTAGGGTGGATTAAGGAGCGTAAGCGACGAATCCACCAAAGCGATCAGAGTTTTTGGTGGATTCGCTCCGCTTAATCCACCCTACGAACTTCCGTGCAAAACTTTTCTGCGTATCACAAGAACCAGAGGAACTCCGCATTCATCTCGGAGCTCCGTCTCTCCTTCATTCGCTTAACCGTGAACCCTATAACCTTGAAATCGTATTTTTCCAGACCTGCCTGATATCTTCAGAGACGGCGCCGTCGGTATATTCAACAACGCTGATCTTCATAATCTGTGCCTTTGTAATTGCGTTATCGTATCGGACTCTCCCCGCTGCCTTAATACCACATTCTTTCGCTTCCGCTTCAATCTGCTCCGCGACTTCGGGGTTTAAATCCCACTTATTGACGCACACAATCGTTGGAATTTGAAAATGCGCGGTGAGTTCCGACACCCGCAGTAAATCGTGCCGGCCTGACAGAGTGGGTTCGGTTACAACGAGAACGAGATCAGCGCCTGTTATAGATGCAATAACGGGGCATCCGATGCCGGGCGAACCATCGATTATAATATAGTCGAGTCTTTCTCTCTCCGCAATCGAGCGGGCCTCCTGGCGAATTTGCGTTACCAGTTTCCCCGAGTTGCCCTCGGCCATACCGAGTCTCGCATGCACCATCGGTCCATGATTCGTCGAAGAGATGTACATCTCACCGTTTACTGCCGGTTCAAAAGAGATTGCCTCAGCCGGGCAGACGCGCATACAAACTCCGCAACCCTCGCAGAAAATGGGATTTATTTGAGGGGTATCTGCTATCTCTCCGTTATTCAAAACAGGGTAATGTATCGCATCGAAACGACATTCTTCTATGCATCGATTGCAGCTTAGGCATTCATTTTCCAGTATCATGGCTTTCTTACCGCCGCTGAAATCTTCCCGGTGTTCTATTACGGGATTGAGGACGAGGTGCAGATCGGCCGCATCCACATCGCAGTCCGCCAGGACTTTCTTCCCCGCCAGCGCCGCAAAGGACGCCACAATACTTGTTTTCCCGGTGCCGCCTTTTCCGCTGATTACAACGATTTCCTTCATGAGCTTAACACCTTTATGCGCATCCAGCACTCTTCAAATAATTTTCGATAATCCGGCAACGCATGAATTACCATTTCCCCTCGCGAATAAGCCTCGGCGATTCTGCGATCATCGGGTATTTCCAGGACAATCTCGATTTTTTCTTTTTTACAGTATTCCTTCACGTCTTCATCGCCGATATCAGATCGATTAATGGCCACCGCAAATGGTATATCCAGCTTTCTGACCATGCCAACGGCGAGTTCTAAATCATTAAGACCAAAAGGGGTCGGTTCCGTAACGAGGACAACAAAGTCTGAACCTTTAACTGCCTCGATAACAGGACAGGATGTTCCGGGAGGAGAGTCAATGAGAACAATTTCACCTTCCTTGGCCGCCGCTTTGACTGCGTGGATAACCGAAGGGGACATAAGTTCTCCTATATTA
This sequence comes from Pseudomonadota bacterium, assembly GCA_030612385.1. GTDB lineage: Bacteria > Desulfobacterota > Syntrophia > Syntrophales > JADFWA01 > JAUWNZ01. The sequence goes on from JAUWNZ010000223.1 coordinate 2,048, forward strand.
AGCAATCCCTGAACAAAACCGACATTGTTGCTTTTTCCTTCCTCGACAATACCTACCTCTCTTGTTGTTTCTATAATTGCATCTTCAGGACAAAATAGTTTGCATGCGCCGCAACCATGACATAGTTCAGGAAATATCAGCACCTTACCTTTTATAACGGCAATAGCGCTGAATTCGCAGACATCCGCGCAAATACCGCAACCCGTACACTTTCCCTCAATAACTTCCGGCTTGAGCACAGTGACAGGGGTGGATGATTCAATTTCCGGTTTCAGAAAGATATGGCAGTTCGGCTCTTCGACATCACAATCCAGCAGCTCGACTGTTTTTCCCATATCGGCAAGAGTCAGGGCAAGATTTGTTGCCATTGTTGTCTTTCCCGTGCCGCCCTTTCCGCTTGCGATAGTTAGCTTCAAGATATTTTATTCCTTTCCGTGTAACTGTTCACCGCAGAGACCGCAGAGATGACAAAACAGTTAAATAATCGAGTAGTCGAGTTGGAGGAAATTACAAACAATTTCATTAGGTTATTCTTCCTTCAGCCTTCAGCAAAACGTTAGAACGTTTTTAGCTCTTGGCTTACAAGAATAGTTTCTCTGCGCTCTCTGCGAGCTCTGCGGTGAACGCTTACTTCCCCTTTTTGTCCACTTCATCAATTTGCCCTTTAACGCGTTTGAGCTCCTCTTGAAGCATACGTGCCCGTTCCTTAAGCACGGCTGATTCTTCTTCCTTCGTCATGGTTCCTTGAGGTGCAAGATTTTCAGGAGCGCCGGTTTGCCCCGTCATTCCCATACCGCGACCGCCTCCCATGCCCATACCGCGACCGCCGCCCATGCCACGACCACCGCCCATACCACGACCGCCGCCCATTCCCATACCACGCCCGCCACCCATGCCCGTGCCTCCGCCTATTGCGCGTTGACCACTTTGCGGAGGCACGCCTGCCCCCGCCCCCACG
>JAUWNZ010000020.1 GCA_030612385.1 Pseudomonadota bacterium
GTCGTCACTCTCGACCTGGGTCTGCCGCCTTACCCGGATACCCCGCAGGAGTGGTTTAGACTTCTTGAAGAGATTGCCCCCTTTCTCCCAAAACCAGGGTAATCGTCATCACCGGCAATGCCGAGGAGGAAAATGCGGTCAAGGCCGTTGCCCTCGGGGCCGCCGATTTCTGTGCCAAACCCATCGATTTGAAGCTGCTCAATATTATCCTTTCCAGAACCTTCAGGATTTATGAACTGGAAGAGGCCAACCGCCGGCTTCAGCGGCAGACCGGCCAGGGCGGCTCCCTTTGCGGTATGCTTGGCATCTCCCCAGCCATGGGCAGACTGTTTGAACGTATCAGACAGGTGAGCGGGACCGATTATCCTGCGCTCATCACCAGAGACAGCGGCACAGGAAAGGAGATGGCAGCCCGCGCGGTCCACAACCTGAGCAGCAGGGCACAAAGGCCGCTTGTGATCATAAATTGCGGGGCGATCCCGGAAAATCTGCTGGAAAGTGAGCTTTTCGGCCACGAAAAAGGGGCATTTACCGGGGCGGCGGGACGTAAAATCGGCAGGTTTGAGCAGGCTGATAAAGGGACCGTTTTTTTAGATGAGATTGGCGAGCTTTCCCTTGCTCTGCAGGTGAAAATACTGCGGTTCCTTCAGGAGGGCACTGTCGAACGGGTGGGGGGGGACAAAGACCATCTCGCTAAATGTCCGCATCATTGCAGCCACCAACACCAATCTGGAAGATGCAGTCAAGGAAGGGAGATTCCGCGAAGACCTCTTCTACCGGATAAATGTCGTTCCTCTGAGGGTACCCTGTCTGAGGGAGCGAGCGGAAGACATCCTCCTTCTGACACATCACTTTCTTGAGGAGGAGACCCGGAAGCTTGGTAGAGGGCAGGTATCTCTTTCGCCGGCAGCGGTTGCCGCTCTGACGGCATATTCATGGCCGGGCAATGTCCGGGAACTCCAGAACCGCATCCGCCGGGCCCTGAGCGCCAACTCCGGCCGTGTCATCGACCCCATCGACCTGGGGTTGGAAGACGCTCTTGCAGAGCCGGAGAAGCAAAAACCACTTACCTTGAAACATGCCCGTGAAGCGGCCGAGATAAAAACCGTCCGCCAGGCGCTGGCGCTGACCGGCAATAACATCAGCCGGGCGGCCAGACTGCTTGAAACCAGCAGGCCCACTCTCCATGACCTCATAAAAAAGCATGGGATCGGTTCATAACAGAAGATGGTTGAGGGACTCTATGGCCTGAACCTGGAAATTTGAATTTCCGTATGAATTTAGCTCTTTGAAAAAAATTGACAGGATTAACGGGATATTCAGGATTAAAACATCAAAACTTATCCTGTAAATCCTCATCAAAATCCCTTACTCTCAGGCTGTGATTATGTTGTTTTTTTGTAGGGGCGATCCTTGTGATCGCCATGATTAGGGTGAATACAAGATTCGCCCCTACATTGTGCCGATAAAACAATAACACTAAGAAAAAATGTATCAGTTCAATAAATCAGGGTAGGGGAGGTTTTAACCTCCCGATGTGGGCCTGATTTGTTGTGATTTGTTGAGCTGATACCAAAAAAATCCCCCGGTTGTTGTTTGCCGGGGGATTTTTTGAAGATTATGCCTGTATGTCTGTCGCGGCATGAATGTGTCTGTTTATGCCTTCCTGTTAAAACGTTTTCGGTCGAAACACCACCGTCAACCATTTTACCTTGACACTTATTAAATGTGTATATAATATAACAAATATACACACAAAAGCAAGGAGGGGCCATGCGAACCAATATTGTTATAGATGACGATCTCATGAAGGAAGCAATGACGCTCAGTCTCTTAAAAACAAAAAAAGATGTTGTTGAAACCAGCCTGAAATTATTAGTTCAAATAAAAAAGCAGGAACGCCTAAAAAATTTACGTGGAAAACTAAAATGGGATGGCAGCCTCGATACAATGAGGTTGGATCGATGATTTTGGTCGACTCATCCGTTTGGATTGATTATTTCAACGGTAATCACTCATGGCAAACAGATTTACTTGATAATATCCTCTCCAATGTTCCCATTATCACAGGGGATTTAATCTTTACAGAGGTTCTTCAGGGTTTCAAATCCGATAAGGATTATGAATCAGCGAAAGCTTGCCTCGGGGATCTTCCATTTCGTCAAATGGGTGGATATAATGTGGCGATTCAAAGCGCCCAAAATTACCGACGACTTCGAAAGGCCGGGATTACTGTACGAAAAACAATCGACGTAATAATTGCGACATTCTGTATTATTGAAGGATTAACTTTACTTCACGATGATCGTGATTTTAATCCCATTGCATCTTATTTCCCATTGAAGGTATTTACTCCCCAGTAATACTTGATATACTCTACACAGCCACAGATTACGCTTTTTGAGCCGGTCGGAGTTGCAAGGAAAATTTACCACGAAGATCACAAAGGTCGAAGTTAACGAATAGTGTTCTTCGTGCGCTTCGTGGTAAAACAACATGATAGAAGAATCTCAAATTATGAATGTATGTCCCCCCGGTTTCCCCCAATCACATTTTCACCGCAAAGACGCAGAGAACGAAAAGGATATTTTTATTTTTCGCTGACCATGGTTTAAGACGTATCCCGTTGGAAACAGACTGATTTTCCCTTGCCGTTCTCTTTAGCGGCAAAAAAAGAAATATTTTACTCTGCGCTCTCTGCGTTCTCTGCGGTGAATGGGAATTAGGGAAGTGTCCCTCTATTACAATTACCTTTCACTCGATCACTTGATCCCTTGAACCCTCTGCAGTTTCATGGGGCGCAGCAGGTCAAATAAACTCATTCAAAAACAGGTGCGCCGGACAGATTCTGATACCATCTCTATCGATAAGATCCGCTTCACCTTCAAGCAAAACCTGGGTAGCTCTGACATCGGGGAAACGCTTTTTCAGATACTTTAGAGCACGGCCGGCTCCTTTAACTGCTGTCTTGCACTCGATGAAATGGAAGGGTCTGCCATCTTCAGTTAAAACAAAATCCACCTCTCTCTTGTCAATATCTCTGAAAAAACGAAGTTCCACCTCCCGGCCTTCTGTATCCTGAAGAAAAAAGAGCCACTTCATTAAATGACATGCCACCAGATTTTCAAATCTCTTTCCTTTCTCCTTCACCAGGGTCCAATCCCAGTGATAATGCTTGGCTTCTTTTTTTACAGCCCGGATTTTGGGGGCGCCAAAGGGATATATCCGAAACAGCAAATACAGATTTTCAAGCATGAAAATCCATCGTGAAACCGACTGGTGGGACACCTGTAAATCTCCCCGCAGCCCATTGAGCGAAAGCGGCGATCCAACAAGTTCAGGAAGACGCAGCGCCATACGCTCAATGCTGTCGATATCCTGAACCCGTTCCAGATCGCGAAGATCCTCTCTTACCAGTCTGGTGCGATAATCACGGCTCCACCTTTTTGCCTCCTTCTCCGAAGCTGATAAAAAGGGCTCAGGAAAGCCGCCATAGTGTAAAAGATCCATGACGGTGGAAGGGGTTGGGCTTTTGAGTTCCGCAACTGTTAAGGGGAACAAACGATAGAAATAATAGCGTCCCTGAAGGGAATCACCCCCTCTTCTGTAATAGTCCAGCCGGGCGCTGCCTGTAACAAGAATCTGAAGTTCATTCCCCCGCTTGTCAAAGAGTCCCTTTACAATCTGACGCCAGCGTTTGTATTTATGGATATCATCCAGTACAAGATAGCCGGAACCGGCCGGGAACCTTTCTCTTAAGATGTTTTCTCTGTCTTCTGAATCATCCCAGTTCAGATAACGCCTCTTCTCGTCAGTGCCGGAAAGGGCACACAGATGTTTGGCCAGCGTGGTTTTGCCGGTTTGTCTCGGTCCGCCGATAAAGACCATCTTTCTTGCTAAATCCGTCACCACAAAGGGCTCGATATATCGTTCCAAATATCCGGTCATTTTTTATCCATATCGTAAAAAACTCACGTGTTTTTTTTGATGCAGATTAAATTATACCTTTTTCTTAAATCCGTCAAGACATATTTGGTGTTCATCCGGTGTTAAATTTTTCGACACCATTTTGGCCTGCTTTTCTCCGTCCAATTTTCCACTTCTTCCAAGCAACTGCTGTTAGCCATTGAAATTACAGACTGTTAAGTGATGTATGGCAAAAAAAGGAGTGAATTGTGACTTCCGAACGCTGTCGGGCTGGACGCCCAACCCACAGTATCGCTGCGTAAAAACACTTGACAACGGTTATACTATTAAATATAAGTAAATTGATAACTCTAAAGTAAGAAACAAAGGGGAAGGTAAAATGGAAGCGGGGGCTAAGCTGAGCAGTAAATGCCAGGTGGTAATTCCCAAACATATAAGAGAAGTCCTGGAAATAGGTCCTGGTGATGAATTATTGATGGAAGTTAAGGGGAAGGAACTTATCATTTACCCAAAGCCAAAAAGTTATACTGACTACATGATGGGATTACATAAGGAGGTCTGGGGGAATGTAGATACCGACCGCTACATCGATAAGGAGAGAGAGTCATGGGAGAAATAGATGATAAGATCAAGAAACTGCTCAAAGGGCATGAGATAGCAGGTCTTGATACCATGACCTTCATCTATTCGATGGAAGCCGGAAAATTATACACTCCTCTCCTGAAATCGATTTTTTATTACATAGAAGGGGGATTTGCCAAGGGGATTACGTCAATCATAACCCTTTTGGAAATTCTGGTAAAACCCATCAAAGATCAGAACATAAAGGCAATTAAAGACTACAAGTTTCTTCTCAATAATTTCCCCAATCTCAAGATGGTAAACATAGATCCCGAGATAGCCGAAAAAGGGGCTGAATTGAGAGCAAGATATGGAATCCGAATCCCGGATGCCTTACAGATTGCCTCTGCTATTGAGAACCATGCTACCATTTTTATCTCGAATGACAATAAGCTGAAGAAGGTTAAGGAGATTGAGGTAGCGGTGCTTAAAGAAATAACCGATCAATAAAATCACACTAAGTAAATCTGATACAAAAGCCAAATTAATTGATCCCAGGTTCCATGAGGTGGGAAGGGGAATTAGGGACACTCTATTACAAGAAAAAACCATATCTGTCGGGATGTTACCCCGGGAAGGGTTGAATTAACGAGGTGTTTTGTAAAGATCATCATGATCAAGGATACGTAAGAGTTTAAGTTTAGACGTCCAATCCGGAGAACCGGTTGTCAAGAAAGCCACCGGCTCAAATGAAATTCTATACCTCTTGTCAACACGGACAGACCACGCTGTTGGGTCATTCGTAATGCGCTCAATCCTCAAGCCGGGATGACGGGGATTCTCTTCGAGAAAATTTATGGTTTTAGCAACTTTTTTCAGTAATGCTTTTTGATGCCTAAATTTTTCCAAATCAGAAATAAATTTTTTATTCGGAATCAATTCCGGCATTGCTACGCTCCTCTTCAAACCAATCCGGGAGTTTACCTGTTTCCGAGTTCCTGGCCTCCTTTAATTTTAATAAACCGGAATCATTGAGTTTTATTGTTCGATAAAATTCAACAGGGTAGAGGCATATTGCACCGCCTGCTTCCACTGAAAGTTCAAGATGGGTGCCGGGCCTAATCCCAAAATCTTTTCTTATTGAAGCAGGTAAACTGATGCTGCCTCTTTTGTCAACAGTTACAAGCATAATAATCCCCTTTTTATGAATAAGGTAACACTTTAGTCCATTGAAAAAAATTCTGACAGGATAACAGGATAAACAAGATTTTGATACTCGTAGGGGCAACCCCCTGTGGTTGCCCGGCATTGTATGATCAATTTGTAATCGGGCAGGCACAGGGGCCAGCCCCTACTGTTCCTATTTAAAATATTTTGCGTTAGAATTCATCACCTGTGAAGCTGTGATGCATACTTGGGGAAGTTATTTCATCCTCGTTCCTTAAGAATTTTGATGAGGATTTACAGGATAAGTTTTGATGTTCTAATCCTGAATATCCTGAATATCCTGTTAATCCTGTCAATTTTTTTCAAAGAGCTAAATTCATACAAAACAATATATTCTCATTATGACATTTTATCAATATATCATATTGTCGGAAATTCAGTGCTTAAGAAAAGGGGATTTACATTTTTAAAATGCTGGGTTCGATTTACAATCATTGCTACGAACTTCCCTTTTCCATCGCGCGGTTCGTAGGGTGGATTAAGGAGCGTAAGCGACGAATCCACCGAAGCAATCAGAGTTTTCGGTGGATTTGCTTCGCTTAATCCACCCTACAAACAGGATTTACCCCCATTTATTGAGCTGATACTGTCAAAATTTGAAAGGAGAAAATAAATGACTGTTGTACATAAAAATTTAGGCGGACGTTTTAATGACTTTCTCGAAGAAGAAGGTATCCTTGAAGAGTGCACACAAACCGCCATCAAAAGAGCGCTATCATGGCAAATAGAACAGGAAATGAAAAAAAAGAAACTTTCAAAATCAGCTATGGCAAAAAAAATGAGTACGAGCCGATCTTCTCTTGACAGGCTCCTTGATCCGAAAAATGAATCGGTGACCTTATATACCTTAAAAAAGGCAGCTCGTGTCGTAGGCCGAAAAATAAGGCTTGAATTGGCATAAAAACTAAATCTGACGTAACTACTCAGGTAGTCAGGCTGAAGCTGTTATAGTCTGAGTAGTTATTTTTGTAGTTATCTCGCCACCGATCTACGCAGATTATCACTGATATCTTTTCTTTTACTGTAACTGCTTACATAGTCACCTGTCTGCGTGCAACGCACAGGCAGGCGTGATTTCTTTGTATTTAAACCTGTCTGTGTTCATCTGTGTGAATCTGTGGCTGAGTGTTTACAATCTGACATCCGGCCTCCCTTGTGAAAAACCTTTTTTATTTCACCGGGGTGGCTGAATCAAACTGTCAAATTATCCGACACCTGCCAGCGGCAGCTTCACCACAAACCGGGCGCCGCCCTCCGGCATGTTCTCTGCCGATATACTCCCCCTTTTGGTCTGTTGCGAGTCGTTTTGTCCCACACAATGGAGCGCTTGCCAAATTATCCCATTCATGCTACACGAATATTATGTGAACCTCTTGGAGGAGATGGAAAGTGAAACAAAATATTACGCTCAGCCTTGATAAGGATTTAATCCGGAAGGCAAAGGTTATTTCTGCAAAAAGACATTCCTCGGTCAGCAATATGCTCAGTCAGGAATTGCAAAGAATTATAGAATCTGCCGAAAAATACGAAGTTGCCAGGAGAAAGGCGATTTCTGATCTGCGGACCGGATACCATCTTGGAGGCATAATCACTGCATCGAGAGAAGAACTTCATGAAAGATAAGATTTTCGTCGATACAAATATACTGATTTATGCCCATGACCTGGATGCAGGCCCACGACACGATATTGCTGCTTCCGCCATTAAGGAATTGTGGGGAAATGAAAACGGCGTTATGAGCACACAGGTATTGCAAGAGTTTTACGTTAATGTAACGAGAAAAATAAATAATCCTCTCTCTCGCGCGCGCGCCAGGGGAATTATTGAGAACTATTTGTCATGGCATATCGAGGCCAACGAACCCGATACCGTGCTCCAGGCATCTGAGATCGAAGAAAGACATCTTTTATCTTTTTGGGATGCACTGATTATAGCAGCGGCTTGCCGAGCAAAAGTCGATAAAATTCTCACCGAGGATTTGAACCATGGCCAGAAGATCGAAGGCATTCTCATCGAAAATCCCTTCGCTATCTGAGAATAAAGAGGGGGGGTGAATTTGACAGTTGGAGTTTTTTTCGCGTTTTCGTTTTTAATTAAACATTGCCCTTGGGTTTCTCTTTGTCATTCCGGCCTGCCTGTGCGCGCCCTTGTCTGCCGTGCCGGCACAGGCAGGCGCACGCAGACAGGCGGAAGCAGGAACCGGTCGGGAATCTTTCTTTTAAGATGTAACCCTATTATTTCCCGCCAGCGGCAGCTTCACCACAAACCGGGCGCCGCCCTCCGGCATGTTCTCTGCCGATACACTCCCCTTGAGGTCTGTTACGGGTCGTTTTGTCTGCCAGAGACCGATGCCTGTTCCCCTGGGCCTGGTGGTCTTGAACGGTTCAAAAAGGGCGTTGGGCAGCAGATCGCCTGCAATCCCTGGACCGTTGTTGGTTATCTCAATGATCGCCTGGCCATGAGCGTCATCTTTGCGGACGTTTATTCTGATTACTGTCCGGTCTCCTCCTGCCTCAAACGCATTGAGCAGCAAGTTTTCCATGATGCGGGACAAAAATTCAGGGTCGGCATGCATCCGGATTTTTGCTTCACACGCTATCTCAACCTTCATTCCCCCTAACTTTGCGCTTATCTGCCGGCAGCGCTCGTTCAGAAACCGGCCAAGTTCCAGATCCTGCGGCGCCGGGGTAACCTCCCCTTTAAGCATGCTCAAACGTTTCTGCACCTTGGACATCCTTGCCAGAGCATCATCCACGGCATCCAGCATGTCCTGCTGGAACTCGGGTTCCTGGATATGATTCGAGGCGTTTTCCCTGACCAGGGAAAGCATGGTGGCTGCATTTTTGACATCGTGGAGGACAAAGGCAGACAGTTTGTCCCAGGCTTGGCGCTCACGGGCATTAGCCAGTTCTTCGGCCATTCGCGCAGCCAAAAGCGCCGACGCCGTCTGAGTGCCGAGGGCCGTAAGCAGGTCAAAATCGTCGTGGCCATAGCGGCCTCCTGTGAATTCCGGCCCAAGGCCGATCAGCCCGACAAGCTGATCACCGATGAAAAGCGGCGCCATCAGCACCAGATCAAGATCGGCCAGCAGGGTCTCCTTTTTTTCGGCTACCGCACCCCATTCCCGGTCAGGCTCTTCCTCTTCAACATAGAAACAGGGATGTGTCTTGAGGAATCGGACCATGGGATCATCCGGAGCAAGGGCACTGGCGCCGGTCTTGCCACCCGGATTTCCACTGAGGGATAATGGTCTGTAACCATGGCCCGCATCTCCAAGCCATATTGTAATGTTGGCAGTGTAGAGACTTTCAGCCAGTACCTGACGCAGGGCTTCCACCACATCGGCCTCGGTCAAGGTGCCCTGGAGCCGGCGGGAAAGGGCCAGCCACTCGTCTCTGTATTCGTATTTGTTTACATAAAAATGAGTGCTTATAAAGAAATGCACACGCCGGCGCAGTTTTCCTGATAAGGCAAAGAGTCCAAGGGCAACGAGGCCAATGGTTAGAGCCAGCCAGCGCAGGACAAAGGGGAGAGACAGCCCGAAGGTCTTCATGATCAGGGAGACAATTCCGAGGGCACAAAGATATACGGCAAAAATGGATGGGGGACAAAGGAGTAAACGACCTTCCTGGATATAAACATCTTGCGGTTCAGCAGCCTGTGGCGAGCCACCGCATAACACATCAAAAACCAGGCAAGCAGCAAGAGTACCGCGAGCAGCAAAAAATGATTCGGAATAAGACGCAGGTATGTAATCCTGTAAGAGGCGGCCCAGCCAAGCGCCCCGCAGATCAGGTAGCCCCCAACCACCAGAAATTTGTATTCCCAGCGGCGCGCCTTGTCCAGCGTGCGCCAGAATTCCTCCAGATGCCAGGCCGAACCAAGCATAGATACCAGGAGGAAAATGGCGCAAAAATAGACCAGCCCATAATGGTCAAAGATCAGTCTCTCATCTGATATCTGAATCGCCGGACGGCATATCAGACAGTAACCGGCCGGCGCGGCCACAACGATTCCAATAAAAATCTGTATAAAGAGAGACAGGCGGGATTCTATAGCCGTTGTAACGGTTTCCCTGCATAACCGATGGGCCATATAGAACCATACGAGGGCAAAGACGCTTTCAGAAAAAAGGAGTAATAAAACAATTCGCTGCTCCTGGTAATAGGTCAGATAGAGGTATTCTCCGGCCAGCAGGGGCAATCCCAGCAGAGCTTGCACCACTGAGAGAGAAACGCGCCGTTCACCGGTTTTCAGGCGAAAAATTAGAAGACAGGAAAACAGAAGTAACAGGTTCAGCGTGTAAAAAATATGGATCAACATGGGATGAAATGACCTCTGTTAAGGAAAATCCTACCAGAACATCCAGCTTTCAGTCAACAGAACATAAATCCCCAATCCAAGATTGGTGACCCCATGAGCCAGAATGCAGCCGCCGAGTTTTTTCTGACGGATTAGCAATAAATTGTAAATGACTCCTGCGATAATCCCCACAACCACACGATGATGTTCAAGGCCGAACAGGATGGCCACGCCGATGAATGAAAACCAGCTAAAGGTTCCCAGAGGCACTGCGCGAAAATCCGGGTTGATCAGATAACGCATGAAAAAAGAACGCCAAAACAGCTCCTCCATGACCGGAACGACCACAACAGCGCCCATCAGACGCACGACAATCAACCCCTTTGCGGCCGCCTGTGACCAGCCAAAGGCATAGGGATCAAAACCGGAAGGCCTGCCAAACTGTGGCAGATAACTTTCCGGCACAATCCAGATGACCAGGACTATGAGGCCGAAAGAGACAGCCATTAGACAGTTATATGATGAGAGTTTGGGGGAGATATCTGCCGCATACTCATGCCGCCAGTACAAAAGCAAAGCCCCGACAGTGAGGGTCTTGCCGATATAGATAATGTGGCTCCAGGCGGGAAAAAACCGGACAAGCCCGGTCAACAATAAAAACAGAGCAAACGGAAAAACATATGGAAGCCAGGATTTTTTCAATAACTGTTTCATTGAATTTTTATTCGGAAAGGTAAAAAGGATAGATGCTCACTACATGCCTTGTCAAGTAATCGAGCGGTTGTTATTCAATTTTGATGGTCTCGTAAAAAGCTCCGCTATGCCGACACGTCGGCATCATAATGGGAAGTAACTTGCAACGTAGCCACTCAAGCATCAAACACCAATTGAGTGTTTTTGCTGTATTGGTAGGTGAGGTTTTAACCTCCCTTCGCTGTTGGGCGACTGAAGTTGCACCTACCCACTATTTTGGCAAATGTCAAGTAATATGAATTACTTATAACACATTTGCAAATTTAAGTTACTTGGAAGTCCACGCAGTGTCATTCTGAGGAGCCCTGCGCCCATGTCATTCTGCGCAGCGAAGCGACGAAGAATCTGGGGCTCAGGATAAACTCCGCAACGAAGAATCTCAATGATATCAGATTCTTCTCTATCGCTCAGAATGACAAAAGAGTGTTTTTCCGACTTTTTATGAA
>JAUWNZ010000140.1 GCA_030612385.1 Pseudomonadota bacterium
CAGGCTTTTGAATAGGCAAAAACGAGAAAGCGGGAGACAAAAGTCGAAGAAGCTGGAGGATTAGGCGGCTTGGTTGAGCGATTTGTTATGCCTTCACACTATTTTTTGCTGAGTCGAATTTGATTACTTTTTCCCAAAGAATTTCACCGGATGGGTCACAAAACATTTCCATAAATTCAAATGAAAATCTGTTCATTACTTTGGCATATTCTCGTAGAAAAAGATCATTCTTTTCTTTGGCCTTGTGCCCTAAAGGTTCAATGATTTCAGTATACAGGTTTTCATTGCCGGATATAAATTCCCAGACTCTCTGTCCGCATAATTTCCGGTAATCACCTTTATTCGGCACATTGTCTTTTCCATAGCAACAACCATTTACCGCTGTAACATGAAATCCAGTAGACGTATTTGTTCCCAAAATCCGTTTTGCTTTTTTAAAGTTATCCTTCATTTTCTTAATTTGGCTGCTGTTTCCCCAATTCGGGCCGGATTTTATTGAAACGATATACTTCGTGTTCCCTTTTTCAAATTCCAGGTCAATGCCTTCAGTTGATGACTTGCGACCATTATAAATACTACCACAAATAAAAATTGCAAGTTCTTCCAAAAATCCTCCGAAAAGACTTTCCTCTTGAGAGGAAAGGAAGGCATCAAGGATTGTTTTAATAAAATCGCTGGCAGTTGTGATGTTTTTGACCTTGAATAGATATGGATTTTTGCGTTTAAGGATATCCCTGAGTCTTAACCTTTTCAATTTGTTTAAGCGATTCTGATGGAAATGAGGGATATTTCTCTCAACGTATTCAACTATGTCTTTCTGGGTTATTAACTCCATATTCTGCTTGTTCCTCGCACAATCGATATTGATAATTCAAGGTGCGTCTTCTTGCTAACTCACAATACTCTGGTAAGATTTCGATGCCAACTGAGTTTCGATTTAGTTCTTGGGCTACTTCGCACGTTGTTCCGGAACCGAGAAATGGATCAAGAACCCAATCATGTTCTTGAGTGAACAACTTGATGAACCATTCCGGTAGCGCTTTTGGAAAGACGGCGCTATGATTTCGATTATAGCACTCTGTGGCAAAATGCAAAACATTCGTGGGATATGCCTTCTCCCGTTTTAGCCAATTGGAAACATTTTTTCCAAAACCGCTTCCCACTTTGGAATTATCACTGGTTTTGTCTGCGTCACTTAAATTCTTTAACCTATTTTTGGCCCAGTCACCCATTGGAACCATTACTTCATCTTGATACATTTTGAACTTTTTTGACTTATTAAATTGAAGGCACCTTTCCCAAGCATCCCTAAAACGATTGGGCCATTTCCCAGGATAACAATTTTTTTTATGCCATACAAATTCTTCGGTCCAAAGCCAACCCTGCCGCTTCATTTCTAATATCAGTTCAATCACATATGTATGCCGTTCTCCGTTAATGGCTTTTTCTTTAATATTTAATATAAATGTGCCCTCTGGCTTCAGGACTCTAAGAAATTCAGCAGAACGTGGTAGAAACCACTCAACATACTTATCCGGTTTTATCCCCCCATATGTTTTGTTTCTCCTGTCAGCATATGGGGGAGAAGTTGTAATTAGGTTAAAAAAGTTATTCGGATAATCCTTCAGAAGATGTAAACAGTCGCCTGCAAGTATCTCAGTTTTGATCAATTCCATGGAAATACCTTAAATTCAATAGGTTAACGGATATTGAAGATTTCTTTTCTTGAGTAAAAATTAGCATAATTGCGGATTTAAGGCAATTGTTAAAAATTAGGTTCACTTGGAAAGTGATTTCAAAAGGCATAACGCCCGAATAACCTGCTGAAAAAGCCAACTCAGACTTGGCTAAAAATGAAAAAGAAACAGCAAAACATTGAAATGGGTGGAACCTAAAAAATACCCAAGCTTTTTAAGCCAGCGTTCATCCGTTCGTTAGGTAAAATGTTTCAATGATTACAATGTGATTACAACAGTTACAACAATTACTTATATATTTATGGATGTCCCCAACTTTTCTCTACGTTTTGGGACCTTCTCTAAACCACTTCCTTAATATACTTCTTCTTCAGCAGTCTCCAAAACACCACGGCAAAGGCAGTTAGAGGAATAGCAAGCATCATGCCGAGGATGCCGCCGAGAGCCACGCCCCAGAAAAAGACCGCGAAGATGATAAGGGCGGGATGCAGGCCGGTGCGGTTGCCCATAATTCTCGGGGTGAGAAGATAGCCTTCGATTGCCTGCACCGCGCTGAATACGACCAGTACCAGTACCACCCGCGATACGCTCCCTTCATTGCCGAAATAGGCCAGCGGTAGCGCTACGCCGAGACCCGCGATACTTCCCAGGTAGGGGATGATGTTGAGTAGCCCCAGCGCCATGCCGATAACAATGCCGTAGGGCAGCCCTACTATGGCAAAACCGATCGCAAACAGTACGCCCTGGGCCAGGGCGATGATGGTCTGGCCACGGAAAAACGTCAGGAGGATGCCGATGAACTGATCGATCAGATAGATAACGTCTTCCCTGGTTTCCTTTTTTAGGAACGGCAGAAATTCGTTAATCTGTCTGGTTTCGAACGGCTTTGCCATAAGAAAGAAGACAAGATAGACCGGAAGTACCGCCCAGGCGAACATGCCCGCCACGGACTGAAACATCTGGACAATGGACTGAGACATCCGTTCCCCTGTAGCACGGAGCGCATTGGCCACCATCCCCTCAGGATTCTCCAGCAAGTTGCCGAATTCGGGCATCCGCCCATACTTCTCCAGCAATGCGGCGACTTGCGTCCAATACGACCGCCCCGCCTCCTGCATGGCATTGATCATGGACGGCAATTCGTCGAGCAGCTGGAGCAATTGATTAGCGGCAAAGACGCCGGCGAACCATATGACGGCTCCCAGCGGAACGAGTGCGGAAAGAAAAAACAGAACCAGGGCCGCAACCTGGGACCCGTGGCAGACCTTGAGCAACCAGTTGTAATACGGCCGCAACAGCATCGTCAGGATGCCCGCCACAACGGGCGGCAGTAATACATTTTGGAAAGTGCCGACAAAGAGGGCCAGTCCCCACACGATCGCGCTGAAAACCAGCACAAGTACCAGCGCCGCCCCCAGCGTTATCGCAGCAGCAACGGTCGTGCGTTGCCTTGATCCCAGTTTGAGTTCTTTAAACATCATGTCTCCCAGGGCAGTTTCTTGTTGAACCAAAATCAAAGGGACCCGGCATGCAACTCGCTATCGCATCCCCCAAAGGGGTACCATTATGACGGCTTTCAGAACGAAATGATCGGGTGCGCGGCGATGACCTGTCGGTTGCCGCCATGGGGTCAAGACGAACGGAAAGAAGTATAGCATAAGCCTCTTCATCTTGATACGGCGAACGACCTGATAACCTGCCGCAAAAATGCGTGGCACTAATTTTCTATTCCCTATGAGGTTGAAGCGGAAAACTATGCTTCAAAAACCGCCGAGCTGTTGGCGGTCAGGTGGAGTAATTTGTGTACGCCCGGCATGGGCGTGAACTTATGGGGTGAGACTTCGATTGAGCTCAGCCGAAGTCAAGTCCCCTATACGTGAATCCTGCTAAAGCTTTAGTAAGTTAGCAGAAGTATTAGCCGAAGGCAAGGGCGGAATCGTGAGAGACCGTCTGAAGAAAGCCGGAGTGCGAAGCTATGAGCCAAGCCTGCCCCGGACTTGATCCGGGGGACAGAAACAGCATACAAGGCCGGGTTTCCGGGTAAGTTAGCACAACATAACGAAGCCCGGGGTTCAGGAGATATGGTAAATGCTGCGGTTGTGCCCTTAGACAGGCTCAGGGCATGGTGAGCTTGTCGAACCATGTAGCGAAAGTTCACGTTCTTATCCGGGGAGATCTGCTCGACATGCAGTTCGCATGTGTTTTTATGCCATCCGGTGAAAGTGCCGGAAGGGGCGACCGGCTGACCAAGTCCCGGCGTTTTAAGATAAGCTTTCATCTTGAAACGAGCGAAACAACGAAGCAGGCAGGATGGGAATGTAAGGCACTTGAGAGTAGCGCCCCATGAGGTAACTCACAGGGTGATCGGGTAGAAGTCAGCAAAGGCCATATTAGCCAAACGCCCAGGGTAATGCCTGGGACATGGTGAAGGGCCGAACCTTTGAGAGCAGGGAGGAGCCAGTCATACTCGAAAAGGCGATGAACCCGTCTGGGAATGACAACCGAAAATTGACCACCTGTGCTAACCCAAAATTGACCACCCAGAGCAGTAGTTATAATTATGGGTGATTAAGGAAAATCATCCAGACTTTCCTTATTGTCATCAGCAGGTGAAACGTAAGGAGCCCGTA
>JAUWNZ010000238.1 GCA_030612385.1 Pseudomonadota bacterium
ATAATCGCCAAATACGGACCGAGGACCGGAAATGGCTGATGCTGACGTTCTTTATATCCCCACGGCTCGCCACGAATGGCCTTCTTGACTGTGTTGCATCCTCGCTAACTCGGTTATGTTTTTGCCATAAACCCGATGTGCTGTTCGTATCAACTCGTACTGATCCATTCCAAGCAACTCCTTTTCCTCCTATCTTAATGGTTTGTAATAAACCATCTTAACAGGAAATGAACTGCTCTGGGTGGTCAATTTTGGGTTAGCACAGGTGGTCAATTTTCGGTTGTCATTCCCAAGTATAGAGACATTATCAGATTTGCAAAGCTAAGAATTGAAAATGATTATGAATTGTCGCTCAGGAAAAACGGTAGGGCTGGCGAGATATTTGGCTTGAAGAATTTCGGTTGGACGGATAAGAGAGAGATCAAAGGGGAGCTTAAAATGCCCCCTGGCCTGAAGGTGAGCTTTGTCGGAAACGATTGATATCAAAATAAAACAGGGTCGCAAATCACAACCGGAAGCAGCCGAAATGCTGATAGCGTGCGAGTGGCGCTGATGAAGACGAAACAAGAAGAGCCTCATCAGGCTGGTAGTCCCACTCTTGCTGAGCTTGGAATACACAGGGAAGCATTGCTGAAGAGATGAACATAGACAAATCAACAGCCAGTCGAATTATAGAAAGTTTGTTGCAAAATTCCACGGATGGAAAAATGCAACAAGATTTCCAACCCTATCTTTACAACATTTGGAACTTGCACAAGGCAGAGAAGGAACTTGCTCACTTCCCCCAGATATCACAAAAAAGGAATCCCACGAATTATGACCAACAAAACGTTTATAATTGCCATGCAGCAAGAGGTTTATCAGGAAATGAAGCAAGATTTTCTAAGCCTTCGCGTGCGCGTATCGTTCCGCAAAACTCTTCTTCTTTATCGAGTCAGGAAACTCTTTTTTATAGAGTAAAGATATTCTTTTTTATGTCTCCCAATTCAACTTCCTTTGCTACTCTGCCACAATTATCAGCACAGAACCTTTAATTTTATTGGCAAGTTCTTCTATTGAAGCGTAGTGAAACGGGCGTACAGTATCTATTCGCTTTTTGGAGGATACTGAGGAAAGCAGACCTTGAAGATAGGATATCTTGATGCCGTAGTTGATATTCTGGGGCAGGTCGCCTGTCCATTTAAACATCTTTACCGCATTTACCTTACTTGTAACAATCCCCACCACCTTTCCTTCCATATTCACCAGAGGCCCGCCGCTATTGCCCGCCTGTATCGGCACGCTGATTTGCAGGGCGCGGGGGTCATCTCCAAGACCGGATGTCGAGTTTACAACACCTTCAGTCAATTTCGGCTTGACGCCTAATAGATCGGGATGTGGATATCCGATAGTAACGATCCTTTCTCCCAGCGCAGCCAGCCTTGAGGAAAGGGGTAAGGCCGCGGGAAGCAGCCCGGTATCTTTTACCTCAAGCAACGCAAGATCATTAGATGCATCATGCGCGGCAACGGTTGCGGGAATCTTTACACCATCCTGTCGTATTAGAATAATATGATTACGCCCCTCGATCACATGGTTGTTGGTAACAACAAAGCCGGAAGCTACCGGCCAGCCGGTGCCGGAACATGGCGCTGTCTTTGCGGTTTCAGATTTATTGTAAGTATCCGCTTTTGCATGCGCGCAGGCATATTCCAGCATACTTTCGCCTATTGAACCGGGAACCACCGGGGCCATATCTATCTCTGATTCTTTAACAGTATATGAATTTATTACATTGCCGTTAGAGTCATATTCGACAGAACTGACAATGCCAGACAGGGCGCTACCGCAATCAGCAACCCAGTATTCCTTTATACATTTTTTGCCGGAGTGCGATTTCTTAAATGGCACAGTCATTGTCCAATACCGCACAAAATTTTCCTGCCGCCTGATTTTGTTTTTATTTATAAAATAATACTCCGTATCAGTTCTTGAAAGATATTCCCATCCCGGATAATCTGTCTTTACTAAGCACTCGTCTATTGCTGATTGAGCCTTAGCATACCCCTGTTCTGCCGCTTTGCGAAACCATTTAACAGCCTTTGTATAGTCTTGAGGAACGCCTTCGCCAGTAGCATACATACACCCCAAGTTATACTGAGCCTTAGTAAGCCCTTGCTCCGCCGCTTTGCGGCACCATTTGGCAGCCTTGGTGTAATCTTTGGGAACGCCTTCGCGAGTAGCATACATACACCCCAAGTTATACTGAGCCTCAGCATCCCCTTGCTCAGCCGCTTTGCGGCACCATTTGGCAGCCTTGGTGTAATCTTTGGGAACGCCTTCGCCGTCGTGATACATAGCCCCCAGGTTATTCTGGGCATCAGCATACCCCTGCTCCACCGCCTTTCGGTACCATTTAACAGCCTTTATGTAATCTTTGGGAACGCCTTTGCCATTATCATACATACCTCCCAGGTTGTTCTGGGCGCAAGCATTCCCCTGTTCTGCCGCCTTGCGGAACCACTCGGTAGCCTTGGTGTGGTCTTGAGGAACGCCGTGGCCATAATAATACGTCAATCCCAGGTTAACCTGAGCCTCAGCAAGCCCCTGTTCTGCCGCCTTTCGGAACCACTCGACAGCCTTGGTGTGGTCTTGAGGAACGCCGTGGCCATAATAAAACTTCTCGCCCAGTTTATACTGAGCCTGAGCATCTCCCTGCTCAGCCTGCTTCTGTACTCGCTCTCCTTCCGCATACCCCTGCTCTAATT
>JAUWNZ010000313.1 GCA_030612385.1 Pseudomonadota bacterium
GCCGACCCGTTATGATGCATTTGCCAATGTCTGCCTGGAAGCTATGGCTTGCGGGGTGCCCGTGATTACCACATGGTCTAACGGGGCCGCCGAACTGATCCGGGATGGGGAGAATGGTTATATATTGAAGACTCGGGAATCCGGAGAACTGGCCGGCAGGATCGGCGCCCTCGAATCCCCGTCAGAGAGAGACAGAATGGGTGGAAATGGGGCCGTTCAGGCAAGACGCTTCACCATGGAAAAACATATTTCAGAGGTGCTCAGGCTTTACGAGAGAGTCAGCATCGAGAGCGGAATATAGAATGAGGGATACTACCTCACCTGTTGATTACAGTAAAACAGATTGCCTCATTTTCAACCGGGACTACCAGGACATCCTGAAATATGCCGGGGCGAACAGTTTTGATTTAATATGGCGGTATCATGGTGGTGAAACCATCAAAAATATCAGAGCAAGGTCTGTAATTCGTATAGAAATTCAATACCGTGGGGAGAATAGACGTTTTTATTTAAAGAGGCACAATAAGGAATGCGTGGTTTTTAGGAGATTGCTTGCATTTTTTTATCCTAAATTGGCGCTGTCGCAAGGTCTCAGAGAATTCGGGAACATATGCGATTTTCGAAAATATAATCTCCCAACTGTTGCGCCGGTTGCAGCTGGAGAAAAATTTTCCCGATTCTTTCATGTGAGGTCCTTTCTCATCACGGAGGATTTCTCTCCTTTTATCTCTCTTGAAGACTTACTGAGAGATCGGCCACAATTTTTGATGGGGAAAGATGGTGTTGCGAGGAAGAAAATCCTGATAGAAAAGGTTGCTCTCCTGGCTCGAAGGATGCATCAGGGTGGATTCAATCACCGCGATTTTAACGCCACTCATATTCTACTCCATTATGGCAATGGTTCAGATACTCCGGAGATTGCCCTTTTTGACCTGCAAAGAGTAGATAGAAGAAGGTTTCTGAAATTTCGCTGGATGATCAAAAGCCTCTCCGAACTCAATTATACCTTGCCGGATGGGCTCTTTGAAGCAGAGGATAGAATTTATCTGTTTCTATCTTACAAAGGTAAAAGCAGACTTCGCTGCTGGGATAGACTGCAATGGTTTTGGATAACGAGAAAAACGGTTAGAATCAGGAAGCACACGGAGAAGATGATGATGAGGAGAGAAAAAAGAAAGAGAATGGGGCTTCAGGAAAGGTAACCATGAAAAGCATACTCACAGTCACTGAATTAACGACAAAGATCAAATTACTGATAGAGTCCGGTTTTGATGCGCTGTGGATCGAGGGTGAAATTTCCAACCTGCGCCGGCCTGGATCCGGCCACTTATACTTTACCCTCAAGGATGAGGAGAGCCGGATAAGGGCGGTAATCTTTCGCCGGTTTTCAAGTATGATGGGTTTTGATCTCGAAGATGGGATGAAGATTGTTTGCAGGGCAAGGTTAAGTGTCTATCAGCCGAGAGGGGAATATCAGTTGATCGTCGACGCTATCGAACCGAAAGGTGTGGGAGCGCTCCAGCTTGCCTTCGAACAGCTCAAGGCACGCCTGCAGCAGGAGGGGCTTTTCGATCCGTCTCACAAGAAG
>JAUWNZ010000208.1 GCA_030612385.1 Pseudomonadota bacterium
CGTGGGCATCAGCATCGCCAGCGCCCCGGGTGCACATACCGCTCCAGCCGCCAGTCTGGGATTATAACCGCGCTTGAGCATTTCAGGCAGAGCCATCACGCCGATACTGGCAACGGCAGCAATGCTTACGCCGCACATGGTGCCAAAAATAGCGCAGGCAATTACGGAGGCCATGGCCAGTCCGCCCGGCACGCGATGGAGCAACCGGCTGCAGGCATCAAAAATATCTGAAGCCACGCCACTGCGGAAGATTATTTCCCCCATCAGCAAGAATAAAGGAACAGCCACAAGGGTAAACTTGGACACCGCTCCAAACACCGCGGTCGGCAACAGGAAAAGCGCTCCGGCTCCGCCTTCCAGAAATATCCCAACCACCCCCGCCATCCCCAAACAGATGAAGATGGGACACCCTAATGCCAACAGACCCAGGCCCACAACAACACAGACAACAACTATAAAACCGGCGCTCATCCGGTCACCTGCCTTTTATATCCCTTCCTCTTCATCGATCTCCGGCTTATTATCTCTTTAAAAGATTCTATTATATCAATTACAACCTGCAATAAGAGCAAACATATCCCAACTGGAACTATCAGATAAGGGATAAATAAAGGGGTTTCCAGAAGTGAGTTTGATGTGAAACCATAGCGATATGCGGTAAGCGCCATTTTAAGCGATGTCCAGAAGAGTAAAAAGCTGAAAAGCGCCATGAGTAGAAAAAAGAGGAGATCAAGGTATCGACGCATACCTGAAGAGAACTTGGCATGTAAGTAATCCATCCTGATGTGTGCTTTTTGCTTCTGGACTTCCGCCGTTCCGATTAAGACCAGAAATACCAGCGCATACTCACTTATCTCCATGGTCCAGATGGTAGGACGATTAAAGACGTAGCGTAATATCACATCGTAGAAAATAGCCAGGGCCATGGCAAATAAAACCCACTGCGTGGCAGCTGCGGCGCCGGTGATTACCCATCGCAATGCGGTCTTTATAAGAAAATATAGTCGTTTCATCGTAGCTGCTCAGGTCGTTTAGGCTGTGGGCTATTAGGTTGTTTTTTCCTCAGCCTTCAGCCTTCGTAATCGACTGTCCAGTTTCCGGGTTTAGGGGGTTATGACATATGATTCCCAAAAGTCTACTTGCTTGAATGATAACAACCACTTAACCACTCGATTACTTGACGATGTCTAAAATCCGTGTTAATCTTTTTATTATGACTTTTTACTTGGCATTAACGCTCTTAATATTCCAGCGTTAGCCTTATATTTTCTACCAATTTTAACTATTAGTCCAAGCTCTTGTAGTTCTTTTAAATCTCTTAAAACGGTTACTCTATTTACGGTGGCATATTTTTTTGCAATACCAGGTGTTAACAATACTATCTCATCAACATCGTATTCATTATTAAGCGGCATTTGCAGGATTAATTCACGTTTTCTTTTGAAAGCTGCTTTTTTGGTATATTTCACATCAGCAAATATTTCATAAATATAATAATGCCAAAATATAGAAAATTGACCTTCCTGAATAACATATAGATTTTCTTTAAGGCCATCGCGAAAACCCTGAATAGCATATTTTAAAAAATCCGTTAGGTCTCCTTTCTCTCTGGCTTGATCTAATTGTCTATAGTATTCCGGTCTTGTTTGGTTATAGAAATTTGATAAAATATGGGAAACTATACTTGGTAGTCCGGCACGCAATAAAATATAAAATTCAAGAAGACGTCCAGTTCTGCCATTGCCGTCACCAAATGGGTGTATCCACTCGATATAAACATGAGTAATAATTGCTTGAATTACTAATGTTGGAAAATTTTGCCCATCATTATAATGAAATTCTCGTCTTAGCCACGAGCAGAGTCGTTCAACTAAATCAGGGACATATTTATAATCAGGAGCCAAGTATTTGGTAACAACTCTATTGTCATTCCTAAATTTACCTGGGATTGCATCAAGGTGTTTGCCAAGATTTTTCCCAACCATGCGGTGAAACTCCTTAATGAGTTCTGGATTAATTATGCTATCTTTATTTTCAACAACTATCTTGTGCAGCAGAGTGTTAAAAGCTTCAAGAATATTCTTTACTTCAATTTCAAGGTATTCTTTACTTGGAGGCAACCGCCACCCCTCATCCAGTTTTTCGATTTCCTCTTGGCTAAGTGTATTCCCTTCAATTGCTGTGGTTGCCTGGGCACCTTTTATCAGGGAAACACGAAGGAACTTGTTTCTATCCTCTGGTGTTAAAGGGATATCCGTAAGGGTATTAACATATGTCTCACATTCTCCTAACATATATGCACAATCGGTATCGATACTCCATTCTCTGCGGAATGATATGTGTTTGTATTTTCCCATTTTGTTGCCTAATATATTGTCTAAAGTTTACAAAACAACCATATTATTTGTAATATTCATTGTCAAGAAAATAACATAAGTCATATCGTCTCCGCATCACTTACAAGCAGAAAAACAGGCAGTTGTAAATGTTACATCCATGCATCAACAACCTTATGAAAAGAAACTCTTAACCTATGGACGTTTCCATAGTCCTCACAAGTTTAAAGGTTGAATACGTCACTCTGTTTTCCTATTCTTTTTCCATTTCCTTTTCTTTCAGGCGGTTCTTCCAGTATCCTGGTTTACGTTTACAATGTGCGACCGCTATAATCTGAATTTTTTCTTTCGACGTCAGATAGATAACAGCGAAAGGGAACCTTTGTATTATATATCGTTTCGTTCCAGCCTCATAATTTGGCCATAATTGGGGATTCTGAACAATATAAGATTCCGCCTTTTTCACTTCAAACAGGAAATCCAACCCAAGGCCATCGACTTTATCATCGTACCAGCTTGCAGCCTCTCGCATTTCTGACTTCACCTCTGGATGATATTCAGCTTGTCTTAACATAATCGCCTAAGATATCTTTCCACATTTCCTCTGCCGATATCATTTGTACTCTGCCGGATTTAATTGCTTCGACCCTTGCTCGAATTTCTTTTCGCCAAGCAGTATCAATCGCATCTTCATCTTCAGTAATTGCCTCCAAACTGTGAATTATCCAATAGGCGAGAGCCGCTTGTTCTTCTATAGATAAGCGAGACACCCCTTCTTTTATATCGCTAATGTTCATAAATCCTCCTTTCACTTTGATATTTATTGATCTTGAGATGTCTTGGAATAACGCCC
>JAUWNZ010000321.1 GCA_030612385.1 Pseudomonadota bacterium
TTTACGAGTTGACAGACTTCAGCGTGAGCTCAGCCGAGCAGTACAAAAGCATGAAGGCTGAATTTCCAATTTCTAATTTCTAATTTCAATGTTCGGTGAACGCTTATCGTGGTTCGAGACCAACACTTTAAAAATGTAATCCCCCTATTTATTGAACTGATACGTAGTTACCTTATGCTTACTGAAACAGAAATAAAGATAGCAAAATATATTCAAGGAGATATCCCTCTTGTCAAAAGACCATTCGAACATATCGGGATAGAGACCGGCATGGGGGAGAATGAAGTTATTGAGGCGGTTAACAGCCTTTTAGAGCGGGGAATCATTCGAAAAATTGGCGCTGTCATCCGCCACCAGAAAGCAGGATTTACACAAAATGCAATGGTGGTCTGGGCGGTGCCCGGGGAGAGATGCGAAGCGGTGGGCAATATCTTTGCCACCTTCAAAGAGATAACCCACTGCTATGAAAGAAACCCGCCTTTAGATAAAAAATACAACCTCTTCACCATGATACATCTCCGGGAAAATGATCAGAAAAAACTGATAGAAAAACTCTCCTCGGCGGTTGACATAGGAGATTTCAAGGTGTTAATAAGCGAGAGAGAGTTCAAAAAAAGCAGCATGACGTATTTTTAAGGGGGTGTAAGAAAACCCGAAACTCAAAACTCGAAACCTGTGAACCTGTGAAATCAATATCCCTTTTTGAAAAAGCTAAAAAATACATACCCGGCGGGGTTAACAGCCCAGTCAGGGCCTTTGGGGCAGTCGGTTCGACACCGATCTTTATCAGCAGGGCTTCCGGTTCCGGTATATATGATGTAGAAGGAAGAAAATACATAGATTATGTCTCATCATGGGGGCCGATGATACTCGGCCACTCCCATCCTGCCGTCATTTACGCAATAAAACAGGCCGCCGAAAGGGGGACAAGCTACGGCGCCCCGACCGATGCCGAAACTGGAATGGCTGAACTGATAACGGGTGCCTTCCCTTCCGTCGAAATGGTCAGAATGGTCAGCTCGGGGACAGAGGCGGCAATGAGCGCGATAAGGCTTGCCCGTGGTTATACAAAGAGGGAAAAGATCATAAAATTTGATGGATGTTATCACGGGCATGCCGACTCCCTTCTCGTTAAGGCCGGATCCGGTGTCGCCACACTGGGAATCCCCGGAAGTCCCGGCATACCGGAAAAACTGGCGGAACTGACCATAACGCTCCCTTTCAATAATATGGAAGAGGTCGAATCCACAGTTGATCTGTATGGAGATGATATCGCCTGCATAATAGTTGAGCCTGTCCCAGGAAACATGGGTGTCGTTTCTCCCATTCCGGGATTTCTCGAAGG
>JAUWNZ010000196.1 GCA_030612385.1 Pseudomonadota bacterium
TTTCTCCCGAACACGGCGGCCTCTGCCATTGCCCGTCTGACTGGAATACATGGAGAGAACATTACCTTGACAACCGCATGTGCCGCCTCTCTGCAGGCCATTGGGGAGGCCTTTCGAAAAATAAAGGACGGTTATCTGGAGCTCGCGTTTGCGGGTGGCGGTGATTCGCGACTGACGCATGGAGGCACCCTGGCCTACAAGAAAGCCCATGCCTTGTTTACCGGAACCGGGGATGCCCAAAAGGCAAGCCGCCCATTTGATTGTGGCAGAGGTGGATTTGTTCCCGGAGAGGGAGGCGCTTTTTTTCTCCTGGAAGAGCTGGAACATGCGCGAAGGCGTAATGGAATGGTATATGGTGAGATTTGTGGTTTTGGAAGCTCCATCGACGGGTATAATATGGCCGCGCCGGATCCGGATGGAAGATGGGCGGAGACGGCGGCGCTTGCGGCGCTGAAAGAGGCGGGAATGTCTCCACGACAGGTTGACGCAGTCTCCGCTCATGGCACCGGAACGCTCCTCAACGATGCCATGGAGGCAGATCTGATAGATCGCATCTCCGGAGGCAATACACCTTACGTCATTGCCCTGAAGTCATGGATTGGACATGCATCGGCGGCCTGTGGCGCCCTGGAGCTGGCCATCTGTCTTATCTGCATGCAAAATAATTATCTCCCCGAGATAAGAAACTTAGAGAAACCCTGCCATTCAAAGATTAACTTCGTCCGGGAAGGGAGGGAATACTCCTCCAACACAGTGATGGTAGAAAACTTTGGTTTCGGCGGTCAGAACAGCGTTCTGATCGTAAAAAAAGTTTGATGCCATGCTGGTAGGGGCAGGCCCCTGTGCCTGCCCGATTACAAATTGATCATACAATGCTGGGCAACCACAGGGGGTTGCCCCTACAGTTTCCGGGTTTACCCGAACTTATTGAGAAGTTACCTTTTGACTACGTCGGTTACTTGAACCTTGAACCTTAAGTACTATGGCGAACAAAGGCAACAAAATAGTGGTAAATACCGGACTTCCCGGCTTTATACTTATTGACAAAATCACCGGGGTCGAAGCCGAAAATATCGATGGGACAAGAGTTTTCGCGGAAGCCCCAATATATCTGGGAATTGAATCTCTTGCACAGTTAGGAGCTTATCATGTCCGTTTCCTCACCTGTTTTCAGAAACATGCTTTTCTGCTCAAGATAAACCGGTGCAAGGTATCCGCCGGACAGTTCTTGAATGGCAGCTATCTCTTACACGGATCATCGATAAGCAAAAGTGAATCCGCGTTTGCCTACAACTTGCAGGCAAAAGGGGGATTTTCAGATGAAACTCAAATTGTGGGGGAGTTTCTGTACGCAACGGTTGACTACGATCATATCTTCAAAAGGGAGATATTGCAGAACCATTACCGAAAGGTGTTCTCGTGTTTGCGAAACGATGTAAAGACAGATTGCGCATCCGGAGGCAGGCCGGCCTGTACCGAAATACTCCCGAAATAAAAGGGGGAGAGGGGAAATATCTCTTTGTCGGCAACAGCAGGGCATTGAATTTCTCATCCAACGACTATCTTGGCCTCAGCGCATCAAAGGAGCTACGGCAGAAAGTTTCACGCAACTTTCAGAAGTACGGCACATCTTCCTCATCGTCACGGCTCGTCTCAGGCAATTACTCAATAATAAACCTGGCAGAAAGGGAGTATGCCTCCTTCTTCGGCTATGATGAAGCGCTTTTCTTTCCCAGCGGCTATCAGGCAAACGTGGGGATTCTATCGGCGCTTTTTGAGAAGGGGGATGCGATAATCTTCGACAAACATATCCACGCAAGCGCTGTTTCAGGGATGAGATTGAGCGGGGCTGAATTCCTGGGCTATAATCATAATTCCATGTCCCACCTTCGCAAGAGGCTGGATGGAAAGAGGGAAGGACAGGTTGCTGTCCTGACGGAGTCGCTTTTCAGTATGGATGGCGATTTTCTGGACATCGAGGGTTTTGAAGAACTCAAAATGGACTACGGGTTCTTGAGTATCGTAGATGAGGCTCACGCATATGGAGCGGTTGGGGAAAATGGCCGAGGCGGCGCCCGCGGAGTTGCGGATATCGCTGTGGGAACCTTCGGCAAGGCCCTGGGTTTTTTTGGAGCATTTGTGCTGTTGCCTGAAGGATTTAAGGAATATTTCTTCAATTTCTCTTCCCCCCTCATTTATACCACCACCCTTCCCGAAGCGCATGCCGCCTCATCGATAGACCTTCTGAAGATTATCTCTCGCTCCGAAGACAGGAGAAAACACCTGCGGGAAGTGAGCCTCGCCATGAAGGAAAGTCTGAGACATGAGGGGTTCAGTGTGACCGGAGATGCCCATATTCTCGCCATCGAGATTGGCGATGAAACCAGGGCCACAGAGATATCCGAAGGGTTGCTTGAGAAGGGTATATTCGTTCTGCCGGTTAGATACCCCACAGTGCCGGTCGGCAGGGCAATATTGAGGATCAGTATGACCGCCATGCACACCGAAGATGATGTAGAGTATTTTGTCGAGGCCTTGGGGTCAGACCTTTGGAGAAGCCGATAAAGCAAAGAGAAAACATATTTGTTGTCGGGACCGATACAGGGGTAGGGAAAACCGTTCTGTCCCTGTTGCTTATGCAATTCTTTTACGCATGGGGATATACCCCGTTTTACCTCAAGCCGGCACAGACGGGATGCGTGAACCCCTGTGATACCGATAGTGATGCCCGATTTATCTATCAACACGTGGAATCATTAAACGGAAAAGATCCTGCCGGGTCGGTCATCTATTGCTTTAAAAATCCCAAGGCCCCCTATTTTGCCGCCCGTGACGAGGGAAGACAAATAGACCTTGAGGTAATAAGGAAAGCAGTGCTTAAAAAGAGCCTGTCCCACTCTCCGGTTATCCTGGAGGCAGCCGGAGGACTCCTTGTGCCGGTTAATGAAGAACTGATGATGATAGACATGATCAGGATGACAGGTGTCAAACCGATTATCGCAGCGCGGGCAGGACTGGGAACGATAAACCATACACTTCTTACCATCGAGGCGCTGAACAGCAGGGGGATAGAACCTGTGGGGATTGTTCTTTTGGAGTCGGGAGAACAGAGAACATCACGGGAAATGATCAACGAAAATATAGAGACCATTGAAAAATTTTCGGGGATAAAGGTTGGGGGAGTGATCGGCAGAATCGAAAACTTTTCAACGCCCAAACAGGATTGCTATCGGCCACTTGAAAGAATAGTATCAGCTCAATAAATAGGGGGATTACATTTTTAAAGTGTTGGTCTCGAACCACGATAAGCGTTCACCGAACATTGAAATTAGAAATTAGAAATTGGAAATTCAGCCTTCATGCTTTTGTACTGCTCGGCTGAGCTC
>JAUWNZ010000094.1 GCA_030612385.1 Pseudomonadota bacterium
TCCGGCCATGATAAACAGCATCGGCAACTGCATCAACATCATCTTGTGTGCCGATGGTATCTCCGTCATTGCTGCGGCTATCGCTATCGCCGCAACAACCGAACCACAATAGGATTCGTAAAGGTCTGCGCCCATGCCGGCGATGTCACCCACATTATCGCCGACGTTGTCGGCGATAACCCCAGGGTTTCTCGGGTCATCTTCAGGAATACCCGCCTCCATCTTTCCAACCAGATCAGATCCCACATCGGCAGTCTTCGTAAATATGCCACCTCCAACACGGGCAAATAGAGCAATCGATGAGGCGCCCATGGCGAAACCATTGATCACCACAGGATCCTTTCCCGAAAAGAAATAGAAAAATACACCAAGTCCGAGCAGTCCGAGACTGGCAACGGACAGTCCCATCACGGACCCGCCGAAAAAGGCCACAGTCAAAGCCTTGGCCTGGCCGTGTTCCACGGCGGCCTGGGCCGTCCTCGCATTGGAATAGGTCGCCGCCTGCATCCCGAATACACCTGCCAGCATAGAGCAGACAGCACCCGTCAAAAAGGCCACGGATGACATCCTTGACTCTAAGGCAAAGAAGAGTATAAGGAAAACTACAACAATAAATATCACTATGATCTTATACTCCCTCTTCAAAAACACCATGGCGCCTTCGTGTATCCTGTTCATGATTTCCGTCATGGTTTCATTACCGGAAGGGAATGTCATAACGTATTTGTAAATAATGTACGCTAATATCAACCCGATAATGCCCAATAATGCCGAGTAATTTACCAAATTTCCCATAACCTCTGTTCATACCTCCTTCTCTGATTTATTATTGTTCCTGACATTAAACTTACACATAGCCGACTGAGCACCGGATGAAATAATCTCCGCCACAGCATCACACGCCCTTGAGACAATGCCCGGTAGAATCTCCATCTCTCCCTCAGTAAAACTCTCAAGCACATATCCGTTGACCATCTCCTTAAATGCCGGTTTCCCAATGCCGAGCCTGACCTTGTTAAACCCGGATTCGTCAAGATGGTCGATTATGGATATCAGTCCCTTATGCCCCCCATGACCCCCACCCGTCTTTATTCTGACACTGCTCAGCGGAAGATCAAGATCGTCATGCACTACTATTAAATCATCAAGGTCTGTTTTAAAATACCGGACAAGTTTTTTGACGGCTGCGCCGCTCCGGTTCATAAATGTCAGAGGTTGAGCCAGAACAACGGTCAAACCAGCAATACTTCCTTTCCCAAGACAGGAGTCAAATCCCTTACGGCGAATATCAATACCTTGCCTTTTTGCCAGTTCATCCAGAACCAGAAATCCTATATTGTGCCTGCTTAACCGGTATCCGGCGCCCGGATTTCCTAACCCAACAATCAGCTTCACCGGAGTTCCTTGTAAGCATTCACGGAAATTAGAAACCGGAAATTTAGAGCTTTCGATGGATTCGCTTCGCTTAATCCACCCTACAAACTTATTAAGATAAATATTAAATTTTAAAATGAAAAACGTAAAATGAAAAAACACCCTGTATTTCTCATTTTAGTATTTGCATTTCTCAATGTTCAATGTTCAATGTTCATTTGGGGCAGTATCTCTACGCCTGCACTGCTTTGTGGGGACTACCCAAATTTCTAATTCCCAATTTCAAGTTTCAAGCCGTGAACGGCTACAGTCCCTTAGATTACTTTCCTTCATTATCTTCTTTTTCCAGTTCTTCACCCTTTTCTTCCGGCAGTTCCTCGATTTTCTCTTCTTCAACTTCCTGGACCGCTCTTGCGACAGAGATCGCCACTATTCTTACATCCGGGGGATCAAGTATCTCTATTCCTTCCCCAAGCACAACATCTCCCGCTTTAATTGAATCTCCTATATCCAGTTTGCTGATATCAATTTCAATAGTATCAGGAAGTAAAAACGGCAGGCCGGAGACCTTTAGGTGTCTCTTTGAAAATTGCAAAATCCCACCGGCCTCCATGCCTGCGGACTGCCCTGTAAGATTAATCGGGATATCCATCACAAGATTGTGATCCATCCGGATTTCACAAAAATCGGCATGCAGAGGGTTTCTGCTTACTGGCTCAATCTGAAGCTCTTTCACTATCGACAGCTTCTCGAATTTACCGTCATCATCCTCGATCATGAGCTTTATATACTCTGTTCCTGATAATCCGGTCATGTCGGAGGAATTTACGGTCAGCAGAATTGATTCCGCTCCGGGACCATAAAAAACTGCCGGTATCAGACCTCTTTCTCTAAATCTCCTGGCAGGCCCTTTTCCGGATTCCCTGCGGGTATGAGCTTTTAACTCTACCGTTTCCATATACTTAACCTCTCCTAAATAAAGAGTGAACTTACAGAATCATTATAATAAATTCTTCTGACCGCCTCGCTTAAGAGTCCGGAGACTGAAAGAACTTTGATTCGCTTGCAGGATATTGCCTTTTCATGCAAGGGGATGGTATCGGTTACTATGACCTCTTTGATATTGGAATTATTGATCCTCTCCATTGCCGGTCCCGACAGAACAGCATGTGTACAGCAAACTAAAACTCCGTTTGCGCCTTCATCTCCGAGGGCATCGGCGGCCTGAACGACGGTGCCGGCAGTGTCGATCATATCATCGAGAACTATCACCATCTTACCTTTTACATCACCGATGATATTCATGACCTGCGATTCATTCGGTCCCTCTCTTCTCTTATCGATAATTGCAAGACTTGCCCCCAGTCTTTTTCCGAAGGCTCTCGCCCTTTCAACACCACCGGTGTCGGGAGAAACAATAACCATATTGTCCTGGTAATTTTTATTTATATAATCCAGGAGTACCGGGGTTCCAAAGAGGTTATCGACTGGAATATTAAAAAACCCCTGTATCTGACCGGCATGGAGGTCCATCGAGAGGATACGGTCAGCGCCCGCAACGGTGATCAAATCAGCGACAAGCTTTGCCGAAATCGGCGCCCTGGGAGCCACTTTTCTATCCTGCCTTGCATAACCATAATAGGGAATGACAGCAGTTATTCTATCTGCGGATGCCCTCTTCATGGCATCTATCAAGATCAAGAGCTCCATACAGTTGTCATTCACGGGAGGGCAAGTCGATTGAATAATAAAGACATCCATCCCCCTCACGTTTTCATCGATTTCAACCCTTGTCTCGCCATCGCTGAATGTTGTCACTCTCGCCTTTCCAAGAGACACTTCAAGCTTCTCGCTTATCTTCTCTGCGAGGGCCGGATTCGAATTTCCGGAAAATATTCTCATTCTTTCAAGCATTTAATTCTCCAGCGAAGCATACCTATTGGCTGGGGCGGGAGGATTCGAACCTCCGTATGCAAGAACCAAAGTCTTGTGTCTTACCGCTTGACGACGCCCCAACAAGAAATGGTTCAAGGTTCACGGTTCAAAGTCGACCGTTTTTTAGCCACTGAACCGTGAACCTGAATAGTTACGCACGGACAAACCTGTCTGCGTGCAACGCACAGGCAGGCACGAACTTCACAATTAAGGGACTATAATAGTCAATTGACCGAGCGTGCCCTGAATACGGACCACTTTCCCTCCGCCCTTAGTTTTTCTTCCGCATCCAACGCGCTTTTTTCATCTGCGAATACCCCGAAGACCGTCGGCCCGCTTCCTGACATCAGAGAACCGAGGGCGCCTTGTGCTATTAATAGTTGTTTTATCTTTTGAAGTATAGGATGCAACTTTATAGTTACTCTTTCCAGGTCATTATGCAACGCCCTTACAACACCATCTACTGTACAAAACCTGGGAACTGTAAACTTTTTTTCTTTAGTTGTCAATCTTAAATTGAGGCCCCCATAAATCATTTTTGTTGAAACCTCGAAAAGCGGGTTTATCAGGACGAACCACAACCGGGGAATATTTCCTGCGACCTGAAGACGGTCACCGATACCGAAGGCCCAGGCTGTTTTGCCGAGAACAAAGAAGGGAACATCAGCCCCAAGTCCTGCCCCTATTTCCATCAGATCCTGAGCGCTGTAATTAAACTCCATCAGATCATTTAGTGTCATCAGGGTCGTAGCGGCATTTGAGCTCCCGCCGCCTAATCCTGCTGCTACCGGTATCCCCTTCTTGATTATGATTTCCACACCCGCAGAGCAGGATGCATGTAACAAAAGGGACTTCGCGGCCTTATGGACGATATTGCCCTCATTTTCCGGAAGTGTTGATCCGGGACATTTCACCACAATTCCCTCGTCTCTCGGAGAAAACTCCATTTCGTCATAGAGGCTTATCCTCTGCATCAGGGTAGCTATACTATGATAGCCGTCCTCTCTCTTTCCCAGTACCCTCAGATAAAGATTCACCTTTGCCGGCGACGCTCTTTTTATCATTTATTCTCTTTCTCTTTTACATATCTCATTCTCAATTCGAAAAGAATCCCGTCCAATAATTCCTTTTCTCTATCATCAAGGTTACCCTCTGTTTTTTCTTTGAGCATGTTCAAAATATCTATGGTCTGTTTTGCGGCAGCAAGATCTCTTTTTGTTTCTTTGGATCCCGGGTCGGGGAAATCACCAAAATGATACATCGCCGAAGTGCTCAAAGAAAGCAGAAAGCTGGGGAAGTTAATCTCCGGCAAAGGGGCTTTTTCTTTAGCCTCCCTTTTTGGAGGTTGCTCTTCCTCAACTGTTTCCTTTTCTTTCGCTTTTCCTGGTTCCGTCGGTCGAACTTCTCCCGATTTATCGAACATCCGTTTATCCTTAATTACGAACCCCTCTTCTTCCGGATCTTTTTCCATATTCCCCTCCTTTCGTAAATATAGAACTTCATTTCGATAAAGTTTACAAAAGTAAATAAAAGATTGTCAAGCCATTCTGTTTCATTAGGTTGTTTAGGCTGAAAGCAGTAAGGCTATTAGTCCCTTAGTCGTAAAGTTCTTGCAAAAATGGCAAAAGAATCGTACTGAACATATTAAAAGATGAACGTCCAACATAGAACATTGAACATTGAACATCGAACGTCGAACAATGATGTCGCTTCGCTACTTAAATTATTCTAACATCGAATACAGAATATTCAACAGCTATTTCTGTTTCTTCATCTTCCCCCATTCAATATTTAATATTCGATGTTCGTCTCTTTTCTCGCCTTTTCCCATTCAACATTCGATGTTGGACGTTCGATGTTCGATGTTCATTCTTTCCCCCTTGGTTCCGGCTTGTCCGGGTTAGGTAGGAGGCTGAAGGCTGTTAGGAAAAACCTTCCACCTTTTGACGATGTCTGTAAGGGCTTGTTTCTCCCATCTGTTCGTGCCAACGCTGAAATAAATTGACTTTAAAACAAAAAAAAGTTAGCCAGATCCTGATTAAATCTTTAACAGCCATTCACTCTTTAAATTAAACAGGCGAGGTGGAGTATGTTTCTAAAACAGTTGCAGGTTGGTCCTATGGCGGTTTTTGCCTACGTTATTGGTGACACCGAAGCTGGAGAAGGAGTGGTCGTTGATCCGGCGGCAAATACCGATGCCATTATCTCCGAAGCAGAAAAAAACGGTATAAAAATCAAATACATCATTAATACCCACGGCCATGTGGACCATACATCCGGAAATGCCGGCATGA
>JAUWNZ010000164.1 GCA_030612385.1 Pseudomonadota bacterium
GGCCTCTGCAATACCGGCAGAAGCGGATATCGATGTGCTGCTATGCCCAACATTAAAAACGTCATAGGCGCTCTCTTCTCTTCTCGGAAAACCGCTTATCCCTCCCTTTTGACGTAAGGTATGAAACATATCTTTTCTACCGGTAATAATCTTGTGGGCATAGGCCTGATGCCCCACGTCCCAGAGGAGCTTATCCTTCGGTGTGTCGAAGACATAGTGAATTGCGAGCGTCAGTTCAACAGTGCCGAGAGACGGGGCAAGATGACCGCCGTTTCTGGAAACTGTTTCAATCATTTTTTCCCTTATCTCTCCGGCAAGGGTATCCAGTTCCGGAAGTTCAAGCCTCCTGATATCCTCAGGGGAATTGACTTTTTCTAATATGCTGTTTTTATTGTTCATCATCGGGTTTCGCTTCGCTCAGGTTTCGAGTTTCGAGTTTCGGGTTTCGTTAAATTCCAATGTCCTGAACTCGAAACTTTAGACTCGAAACCCGAAACTTTAGACCGTTCGTTCAATGATATATCTTGCAATCATTCTCAAAGGTTCAGCCTTGCCGTCAAGCATTGTAATATCCGACAGAGCTTTATCTATAAGTTCACAGGCCATTCTTCTGGATTCTTCAAGCCCAAAAAAGGCAGGAAAGGTGGCCTTGCCGCGTGATTTGTCACTCCCTATATTTTTTCCAAGTAATTCCCGCTCTCCTTCAATGTCAAGGATGTCATCCGCTATCTGAAAGGCGAGTCCCGCGTGCCTGCCGTATTCTGAAAGGGCGGCAAGCTCATATTCACCGGCGCCGGCTATTATGGCGCCTGCCCTGACAGAGGCGAGAATCAATGCCCCTGTCTTATGAGTATGTATATAATTAAGGGTTTTTTCGTCAATCTCTTTCCCCTCCGATCTTACATCGACAACCTGCCCGCCAACCATTCCGAGGAACCCTGCAGCCTCCGAGATTTCGTTGATTACTGTAAGAAATCTATCAGCAGGAATATTACCGGCAAGTTCCCTTTTTGACATCAAACGGAAGGCCTCGGTCAGGAGGGCATCCCCGGCAAGAACTGCTATATCTTCACCGAATACCTTGTGATTTGTAAGTTTTCCCCTCCTGTAGTCGTCGTCATCCATAACAGGGAGATCATCGTGAATCAGGGAATAGGTATGAATCATCTCCAGCGCACAGGCCACGTGAAGCACTGTCTCTCTATCTTCCCCGACCGCTTCCGCAGAAGCCATGCACAAAATCGGCCTTATCCTCTTCCCGCCTGCGAATATGCTGTATCTGACAGATTTAAAAATAACTCCAGGAAAATTATCCTCTCCGGGAAGATACCTGTCAAGGGCATCATCGACGATATTTTTTCGTGCCTTCAGGTATTCTTCTACTGTTGTGACTTTCATTACCATCCTTTAACGTATCCTGACCCGGACAAGCCGGAATCCTGAACGGCTACCGAAATTTTAAGCACAACTGATGGTTATTATCTATCAAGGACATCGGTACGTTGCAAGAGTTTATATGAAAACCCTTAGTGTCCTCTTGCCAGCGTCTTCAGATCTCTGTACATTTCATAGGTCAACTGCTCTCCCTGACATGGGAGGAGGGAATTGTTGTGAAACAAGGGTTCTCCTGTAATGTCATATTCAGATGACTTTACCGCCTCTTTCCAGATCGGGGTCCCCGGAATGGGAGAAAATTCCGCTATTATCGGGTTTGCCCCGTATAACCTGACAAGGTTGATGCTCTCGCGCACTTCGGAAGCGCTCTGCCCCGGTAATCCACAGAGAATATATATCCCAATATCACAGGATATATAACCTGCTTCTTTCAGATAGGCCACTGCTTCCTTCAAATCTTCATTGTCGACCTTTCCACCAGTCTCAATCTGCCTTTTTACATTTGAAGTCTCAAGGCCGAAGCGGATCGTTTTGAATCCTGCCCGGAACATCAGTTTGCCTGTCTTTTCAGTGATCTCCCTGAGATGGAGACCATTGGGACAATGAAAATTGCAAGCAAGCCTCCTTTTTATTATTTCTTTCAACATTGGAACAGCCCTTGCTTCAGGATATACAAGAAGGGCGTCATCATAGAAGGAGAAGTTTTTGATCCCCCGGAGGTTATTCCAGTATTCTATTTCATCAACAACTTTTATCGGATCCCTTGTCCTGAAGTTATTGTTCAAAACATGGGATGCGCAATATGTGCATCTGTAAGGACACCCTTTCGAGGTGAGGATGGAGATATGGTTGCTGGTCGGCATGAGGTCGAAGGCGGGGGGAGGATATGAATCAAGGTCATCTAAATCAGGAATGAAATCAGGATAATTGCCGAAAATATCCTTCAATAAGTCCGGGATATTTCTCTCACCTTCGCCGGTTAGCGTAAAGTCCGCGCCTGAATTCTCGGATGCATGCGACGGACAGAGAGTAACGTAATTTCCACCGAGGACGATCGGCACACCGGGAAAAGTCTCACGCACGATCCTTATCACTTCAAAAACTCCCGGATACCAGTATGTCATCATCGATGTGACAAATACCATTTCAGGTCTTTCAATCCCGAGAAGCTCTTCCCTGAAGATACGCGGGGTTATACCGTATCTATTATATCTTTTTGATATATCTTTTAATGGATCTGGTTTCCCGATGTTTTCCTTTGGATATTTACCGTCGCCCCGGGATTTTCTCCTGGGGCGTTTGATATGTTTTTCATGTCTCATTTCCGGGTGAGCCGGGTTAAGACAATCGATGAAATGGACGTTATAGCAGTTTTTCCTTAAAAAAGAGGCTATATACAGGAGACCAAGCGGTTTTATCCAGAAGTCATAGGCGGCAAAATCATGTATCCAGGGATTGATTAATAAAATGTTTCTTTTCATGGCATGACCTTCATTTCACTGGTTCAAAGCTATCAAACCTGAACTCTTAACCTCTGAACGCTTACGGATAGCAAGAGGCAGTTTTTCAATATGCCCTTGACTTTTAAGATTTTTATGGTAATTTCAGACCACTTCTGTAATGTCGGTTTTCATTACTTTCTACCTCAAGGAGAGTTGAAATGACAATAAGAGATTATACCCTTATTATTGTTCCTCAGAAGGGAAGTTCTGTCAAAAAGATATACGCAACAAGCGCTCTTATAAAATTTGTCTCAGTTTCAATTGCTGTTCTTGTTTTATGTGTCATATATTTCTCATACGATTATGTAAAAATCAAGGGGAAGGCATCGGAGCTCGCCGGTCTGAAGCGGTTGACTGCAGCTCAAAAAAATCAGATTGATCTGCTGGCAGGAAAGGTCGGCGAATTTGAAAAGAAAATGATGGCCCTGCAGCGTTTCGATAGAAAAATAAGGATTATGACCAATCTTGAAGGTGGTCATGACAAGAATCAGATACTTGGCATAGGCGGACCGATACCTGAAGAGAGCGATGCGGAATTACAGGAATTCCTGATTGGCAATATACGTAAAGATATTGACAGGCTATTGGAAGAAGCAACTTTCCAGGATAAGAGTTTTAGAGAACTGTCGGACTTTCTGACAAAGCAGCAATCCGTGCTGGCTTCCACCCCCTCTATCTGGCCGGTGATGGGTTGGGTGAGTTCTGAATTCGGGTATAGAACTTCCCCATTTACGGGGAAGAGGCAATTTCACAGAGGGATAGATATTGCGACGAGAGTGGGGAAAGAGATAGTTGCGCCGGCGGGCGGCATTGTGACGAGTGTCTCTAAAAAAAAAGGCATGGGAAATATGCTTAGAATAAATCATCGAAATGGGATATCCACCTGCTATGGTCATTTGCTGAAGAGCGCCGTCAAAAACGGGCAGACGGTTAAACGGGGAGATGTTATAGGTTATGTGGGCAACTCCGGTCGAAGCACGGGCACGCATCTTCACTA
>JAUWNZ010000270.1 GCA_030612385.1 Pseudomonadota bacterium
GCCGGCATGGGCGCAGACCTTTACGAATCCTATTGTGGTTCGGTTGTTGCGGCGATAGCGATAGCCGCAGCAATGACGGAGATACCATCGGCACACAAGATGATGTTGATGCAGTTGCCGATGCTGTTTATCATGGCCGGACTTATCTGCTCCATCATAGGAATCGGTTTGTTTAATTTCCTTAAAAATATGAAGCCGTCATCCGCCCTGAGCAACTCACTCTATATAGCGGGTATTCTCTTTATTATTGCCTGTTATTTCATTGTCAGCAACCTGACTTCCGGTATGTCGGCAGAGGAGATTAAAAAACTGGGAATGATAAGCCATCTCGGGGCATTCTGGGCGGTTCTCTTTGGCATCGTTGCCGGTATGCTGATAGGCGCTTTTACCGAGTACTATACAGGCACCGGAACAAAACCTGTGGTAAAGATAGCTCAGTCATCAGAAACGGGCGCCGCCACGAATATCATCAACGGTCTTGCCGTTGGTTACGAGAGCGTCTGCGCCCCAGTTTTCTGCATCGCAGTTGCTATCTGGCTCTCCTATCTCTGCTGCGGCCTTTATGGCATTGCCATTGCCGGCGTTGGAATGCTTGGCACCGTAGCGATGACCATGTCTGTGGACAGTTATGGCCCGATTGCCGATAACGCGGGCGGTATTGCAGAACAGGCCCATATGCCGCCGGAAACCAGAGAGATTACCGATGGGCTCGACGCCGTAGGCAACACAACTGCCGCTATAGGCAAAGGCTTTGCCATAGGCTCCGCGGCGCTGACGGCGCTGGCCATGTTTGCCGCCTACACAGCGACAGTAAGAGGCCTGGGATTCCCGGATTTGACACTGGATCTGACCCAAGCGCATGTCGTCACCGGTGTCTTTCTTGGGGGACTGGTTCCATGTCTGCTTGCTTCCAAGACGATGACGGCGGTGGGAGAGGCGGCCTTTGATATGATCAATGAGATCAGGAGGCAGTTCAGGGAAATCCCTGGGATATTGGAGGGGACAACGCCTCCGGACACAAATAGGTGCGTGGATATAGCCACCACGGGCGCCCTGAAGAGGATGATATTCCCCGGTATCTTCGCAATCGTCGCGCCGATAGTGGTCGGTATCTTCATCGGCCCTGAGGCCCTTGGCGGATTTCTTGCCGGAGCGACGCTAACCGGTGTTGTTCTTGGCCTTTTTATGGCCAATGCCGGCGGCGCATGGGATAACGCCAAGAAGTATATAGAGGGCGGTAAATTTGGCGGCAAAGGCTCAGAGGCTCATAAGGCAGGGATCATCGGTGATACAGTAGGCGATCCCTTCAAGGACACATCAGGACCCTCCATGAACATCCTGATAAAGCTGATGTCGGTTGTTTCACTTGTTACATGTCCGGCTATTATTGTTGCCTATAAATTGGTTTACGGAATTTAGACCACCAGTGTAAACGGGGGCGGGGTTAATCCTGCCCCCGTTTTAACACTTGCTGCACTCTTCCGCTTCAGAGTATACTTTCGATGGTATCAACTTGAGCTTTTTGAAAAAAATGTAAATCAAAGCTGGACACCTTCCAGCAAGGTATCTATACTATCCTGGATATCGATTATCCACAAAATATCCAGGAGTTAATGCATGATTAAAATCGACTTCAGTAAAGAAGAAACCGAGGCTTTGAAATATGAACGTTTTTATCATCCACATCCAAGAGTACAACGCAAAATGGAGGCCTTGCTTCTTAAAAGTCAAAAGATACCTCACAAAGAAATATGCCAGATTGCTGACATATCTGCAAATACCCTTAGAACTTACCTTCACGCATATACTGATGGTGGAATCGATAAACTAAAAGAGATTAATTTTTATCGACAAAAAAGCGAACTTGTGGCGCACAAAAAAACGATTGAGGACTATTTTAGTGACAATCCACCAGCCACAATAAAGGAAGCCATTGCCGAGATTGAAAAAATAACAGGCTTAAAACGAAGTCCCATACAAACTCGAAAGTTTTTAAAATCCATTGGGATGAAGCGCCTAAAGGTCGGCACCATTCCCTCAAAGGCTGATCCTGATAAACAGGAAGCTTTTAAAAAAAACTTTAGAACCCAGGTTAGAGGAAGCAAAAGCCAATAAAAGGACAGTGTTTTTTGTGGATGCGGCTCATTTTGTCCTCAGTCCCTACATAGGGTATATTTGGTGCTTTGTCAGGATGTTCATAAAAAGTCCATCGGGCAGGCAGCGTTTCAATGTTCTGGGAGCATTGAATGCTATTACTCATGAACTGATAATGATCACCAATGACACATACATCAATGCATACAGCTTCTGTGA
>JAUWNZ010000049.1 GCA_030612385.1 Pseudomonadota bacterium
CCCGGCAGTATAAGTACTATTTCCAAAATTAAAAGTTCTTGCCTCAGGAATCTTGTCATAATACTGAAGGCTGCTGCTGATCGCCGTTTCAAGGGACTTCCGATCAAGATCATCCGTAAAGGAAGGGAGTCTGTCGGTGGCCGTTAAGACAAGGGGGAAGGAAGGTAAAGGCGCAGGCCTCTCT
The DNA here is from genome assembly GCA_030612385.1 of Pseudomonadota bacterium. Classification (GTDB taxonomy): domain Bacteria; phylum Desulfobacterota; class Syntrophia; order Syntrophales; family JADFWA01; genus JAUWNZ01. The sequence continues at coordinate 185 of JAUWNZ010000049.1, forward strand.
ACCCTTGCCGCACACCCCAACAAAAAAAGAAATATTGTAACTGCCCAGGTTGTCAGGTTCACAGTTCTAAAGCTCATGGTTAGTTGCCTTGGGTTCTTAAAACGTTCAATTCCCAAAATACGCACGGACAAACAAGTTTGTCCATGCCACCCGCTTCGTAGCTCGTAGCCACCAGATGTGAGATGTTTTGTCATCTCTACGGTGAATGGTTACTAAATTCTTTTGCCATTTTTGCACAAATTTCACAACCAAGTGCCTGAACCCCTAAAAGCATAAGAGCCAAATTTCCGATTTCTATTTTCTAATTTCAACGTCCCGTGAACAGTTACAAATCTGGGGAGACACCGTTACGGCACATCAAAGACACTGATAAATCTAAATCGATCACCATCAAACAATCCCCCGTCGGAAATCTTGAGTCTGGGAATAACAAGTAAAGCCATAAAAGACAATGTCATAAAGGGGGCCGCCAGCATTGAGCCCATGGATTTTGCCATTTGATCCATTACAGTATATCTTTCCGCAACCGTTGAATAGTCTTTATTACTCATGATTCCGGCAATGGGCAAAGACAGAATCACCTTTCTGTCCCCGCTTACCGCGCTGATCCCCCCCTGTTCTTCAATGATCAGGTTGACGGCCCCGCATATATCTTCATCACCAACCCCAACCGCTAAAATATTGTGCGAGTCATGAGCTACACTGGACGCAATGGCCCCCTTTTTCAACCCGAAATTCCTGATGAAGCCGATCATTGGTTTCACATCTTTATATCGATTTACCACCGCTATTTTTAAAATGTCCCTTTCGATGTCCGATACAACATAACCACATTCCACGTTTGGGTCTGCTGTTAACTTGTCAGTTGTCAGTTGCCCATCGATGGCCCCTATCACATTTATCCTGCCGCCTCCACACGGAAGGGCGAAATCTTCCCGTTTTTTCACCCCCACCTGAAAATTATTTGCAGTTTTTGAGAGTCTTTGATGAATTAAGGGGTTGCCTTGCCGGGCCACGATTTCCCCTTTAATATAAGTGTTTATTATGTTTAAATCTTTGAGGCTATCTACTTCAAGGAAATCCGCATCATCTCCCGTGCGCAGCAACCCGACATCCAACCCATAGTGTAAAACAGGATTTACCGATGCGACCCTGAGAACCTTCACGATATCAAAACCGTAGTCCAATGACCTTTTCACCATCTCATTTATATGCCCTCTCATAAGATCATCGGGATGTTTGTCATCACTGCAAAACATGCAGCTATCGGCATAATTCTCTAAAAGCGGGACAAGTTCATCAAAATTCCTGGCGGCCGATCCCTCCCTTATCTGAACCTTCATTCCCACATGGATATTTTCAATGGCCTCTTCATACGTAATACATTCATGATTTGTTGATATTCCGGCATTTGCGTATGTTGCCAGATCTTTGCCCCTCAGACCCGGAGCGTGGCCGTCGATCAACTTTGAATATCTTCTGGCGCTGTGAATCTTGGTCATAACATCAGGATCGCCATTTATGACTCCCTGAAAATTCATGACCTCTCCGAGATATTTTATCTCTTTCAATCTTAGAAGCTCTTCTACTTTTGACGGATTCAGGACAGCTCCCGCCGTTTCAAAAGTGGTTGCCGGCACACAGGAAGGCGCGCTGAATGAGAATTTCACCGGCACTCCTTTTGCGTCTTCCATCATATATCTTACTCCATCTATCCCCAGAACATTCGCTATCTCGTGAGGATCGGATACCACGGCAACAGTGCCGTGAACTGCCGCTACTCTGGCAAACTCCGACGGCGGCAGCATTGAACTTTCAATGTGAATATGTGAATCTACAAACCCGGGAATTATGTGTGTTTTATAGTTTTGGTGTTCCCGTCTGATATCCAGAATTTTGCCGTTGAAAATCTCCAGTGTTCCCGGATATATCTCAGAATTGAATACATCTACGATGTTGCCTGAAACAGTCTTAATATCTTTCTTCATCTCGGAATCAAAACCCTCTTTCATAAGTTTGCCTTGAATCCTGAAACTTTGGTAGATAGGCTGTAGGCGAGAGGCGGTTAGTTTTTGCGCATTGATCGAAGCGGGTGCGATGCCCAAAACCTTCCCTGTCTCTACTCAGCAGATAAAGGCTTGCTTACTACCGTATCCTTCAACCAGTTCTTGTCATCCTTTTCAGGATAATCGATGTTGTAGTGCAGTCCCCTGCTCTCCTTCCTTAATATGGCGCACAGTGTGATCAGTTTTGCCACTATGGCAATATTCCTGAGTTCCAGCAGATCACCGGTAACAAGAAAATCCCTGTAGTACTCGTCAATTTCTCGATTGATGAGATCTATTCTCCTTCCGGCGCGCTCTAATCTCTTGTCCGACCTTACAATCCCTACATAATTCCACATAGATCTCCTTATTTCATCCCAGTTATGCGATACCACTATCGATTCATCACTTACTGTTGCGCCTCTCGCATCCCAGGGAGATATAGTAACAGGAGCATCCTTTATCGCAGGGAAAAGCTCCGATATCTTCATAAATGCTCTGTGCGCAAATACCAGCCCTTCGAGAAGGGAATTGCTCGCCAAACGGTTGGCGCCATGGAGGCCGGTACAGGAGACCTCGCCACATGCAAAGAGCCTGTCGATATTCGTTTCCCCAAAGGCATTTGCCGCCACCCCGCCACAGATGTAATGAGCGGCAGGAACTACAGGAATCGGATCTTTTGACATATCTATCCCGAACTCGAGACATTTATTGTATATATTGGGGAATCTCTTAGTGATAAAATCCTTATCTCTGTGAGTAATGTCTAAAAAGACATATTCATCGCCCGATCTCTTCAATTCCGTGTCGATTGCTTTGGCGACAATATCCCTTGGGGCAAGGCACTTCATGGCATGATACCTTTCCATAAAGGTAGAACCATTTCTTAGCCTTAGAACCCCGCCTTCTCCTCTGACCGCTTCACTGATGAGGAACGATTTGGCCTCTGGGTGGTAGAGGCAGGTTGGGTGAAACTGGATAAACTCCATATTCGCAATTTCTGCTCCGGCTCTGTAAGCCATCGCTATCCCGTCACCCGTTGAAATATCGGGATTTGTGGTTATCAGATATACCTTACCCGCGCCTCCGGTGGCGAGAAGGGTGAATTTTGATTTGAAGGTATAAACCACACTGGTTTTTGCATCAAAGACATAGGCGCCGAGACATTTATCCCTTCCACCCTTTTCTCTACCCAGCGCTTTTGAGCTCAGTATCAGGTCTATCGCAACAAAGTTTTCGTATATTTTTATATTTTCTTTGGAATTCGCTTTCTCAACAAGCGCCCTTTCTATTTCCCGTCCGGTGATGTCCTTCGCATGCAATATTCTTCTCATGGAGTGACCTCCTTCCCTTCCGAGATCGTAGATATTGGAGCCGCCACCTTTTGCCCTGGTAAATTCCACTCCCCATTTAATCAGTTCGGCTATCCTTTCAGGGGCATCTGTCACCACCCGTCTCACCACATCTTCCTTGCAGAGACCTGCCCCGCATGCAAGGGTGTCATTTATATGATACTCAAATTTGTCGGTTTCACCCCAAACAGCGGCTATTCCACCCTGAGCATAATTTGTATTAGATTCTATCTCGTCTTTTTTTGTGACAACCGCAACAGTCCCAAGTTCAGCCGCCTTTATCGCGAAGCAAAGTCCCGCAATGCCGCTGCCGATAACCAGAAAATCGGTCTCTATTTCCATCTTATTTCACCTCCTTTTCTGAAATTCTCACGCAAAGTCGCAAAGATAGCAAAGGACAAAGTAACTACTCAGGTTCATGGTTCCACTGTTCACGGTTCAAATAGTCGATTAGTCAAAAGGTAAGCATTCACGGAATGTTGAAATTAGAAAATAGAAATTGGAAATTTGGCCTTCATGTTTTTATATGTTCAGGGGTTAAGACCTTTGAACTCTTTCATCTCTTCCAAATTTTTAATTTCCAATTTCAAGTTTCAAGCAGTGAACGGCTACGATTTATCGAATCCGAAAGCCGAACGGAGCGGATAAATCCACCCCCTACAACCGCAAACATCAGACCGGTAGCTTAGGCTGTAGGAAAAACAACCCGATCCAACCTGAGCAGTCAAATCCCTGTTTACAAATGATTATATTTTCTATATACTTTATGACTCTTCATGAAAAGAAGAAATATGTCAAATGGGGACAAATATGCTGGTTTTAGGGATAGAATCATCCTGCGATGAAACAGCATCTGCCGTGGTTCAGGACGGCAGTTCTCTTTTGTCCAACGTCATCGCCTCCCAGATAGATGTACACAGTAAATACGGCGGAGTGGTTCCGGAAATTGCGTCTCGAAAGCATATGGAGGCTATTGTTCCGGTTATCCTGCAGGCGCTTTCTGATGCCGGTGTATCTTTAGATGATATTGAGGGCATTGCCGTAACAAGAGGACCCGGTCTGGTCGGGTCTCTTCTAATTGGTGTGTCGGTGGCCAAATCAATGGCCTTTGCAAAGAATATACCTTTTGTGGGCGTGAATCACCTTGAAGGTCACGTAGCATCCGTATTTTTTAACGATGAGAAACCGGCTTTCCCTTTTGTCGCCCTCGTTGTTTCAGGCGGTCATACGAACGTCTATTTTGTGAAAGATTTCCAGAACTTTAATCTTCTGGGGCAAACCAGAGATGACGCCGCCGGAGAGGCCTTAGACAAAGCCGCAAAACTTTTGAACATAGGCTATCCTGGTGGGATGGTAATAGACAGGCTGTCCAGAGGGGGGAATGCTGAATTTATCAAGTTCCCGAGAGCGATGAAAGACAGCATGGATTTCAGCTTCAGTGGACTGAAGACATCGCTTTTAACCTACACCAAGAAAAGGAATTCACCGATCACTAAAGATGAAATGCCGGATGTTGTCGCCAGTTATCAGGAGGCTATCGTGGATGTCCTCGTTGACAAGACCCTCAGAGCAGCCCGGCGCTGTTCAACTTCCCGTGTTGTGGTCACCGGTGGTGTGGCGGCAAACAGCCGGCTGCGGGAGAAATTTTACGAAGAAGCAAAGGCAAACGGGATAGAAATATTCATTCCACCTCCAATTTTGTGCACCGATAATGCGGCGATGATTGCGGTCATTGGCGACAATCTCCTGCAAAGGGGAGAAAGAAATTCTTTTGATATGAACGCTGTCTCCAGGTGGCCGTCACTCCTTGAATTATGAACATAAAAAAAAGATTAAAGAAATTTTATGCCGAGTTTCTCAGCCTGAAGGGTGAACCGAGAGAGATTGCCGCTGGGATGGCGATCGGGGCATTCTTAGGAATCATGCCGATAATACCATTTCATACCGTCCTGATTATTCTTTTAGGCTTTTTGCTGAGGCAGAATATAACAGCAGGTATTCTTAGTTCGTTGATCGTAGCAAATCCAGTTACTATCCCCTTTTTATATACAACCGAATATCACCTGGGAAAGTTTCTCCTGGATGGCAAAGAAAACCAGATCATCTTAAACAACTACGCAATATTTGATATCTTCAATACAGGATTGAACGCTTTCCGTCCCTTGCTCGCAGGCGGCCTTGTCCTGGCGCCTTTCTTTGCCATTGCCGCCTATTTTATAACATACAGGGCTGTGCTGGCGGTCAGAAAAAGGTACGGGGGAATGGTGGGCGATGAGTAGTGAAAATTGTAGTTTGAAGATAATGACAAATCCCAGAAGTATTCTTAAGAAGTTTGAAGTCCGCCCACTCAAGAGACTGGGACAATCCTTCCTTGCAGACAGAAATATTACGGCAAAGATAGTCACGATCTCGGATGTTAAAAGCGACGACATTGTCGTTGAGATAGGCGCCGGTCTGGGATTGATGACAGCCATGATCGCAGGGGAGGCAGGAAAGGTTGTAGCCCTTGAAATAGATAAAAAGATGGTGGATATCTTGCGGAAAGAGCTGAAAAATCTTTCCAATGTGGAAATAGTTCAAACCGATGTCCTGAGATATGATTTTTCTTCAGCCTGCCTTGAATGCCCATCAAAAAAGTTAAAGGTCATCGGTAATATACCTTACAGTATTTCATCACAAATATTGTTCCGTCTAATTGAATTCAGGGATTATATTTCTCAGGCAACCCTGATGTTTCAAAAGGAGGTTGCAGAAAGGATATTGGCGTCTCCCGGAACGAAGAAGTATGGCATACCTTCCGTCATTGCTTCGATGTATACAAAACCATCACTTGAAATGACGGTGCCGGCCGGGTGCTTTTATCCAAAACCGAAGGTAGATTCCTGTGTGCTGAGGATGACTGTCCGGGAAAGGCCAATGTTCGATATAAAGAACCCTGATTTTTTCCTGAAGGTTGTAAAAACAGCCTTTTCGAAAAGGAGGAAAACGCTCCTGAATAATCTGAAAAACTCGGACCTGCTGAACTTGTATGAGAAGGATATCGCCGGCGTTCTTGAACTTTTGGGAATAGACAGCAGTAGAAGGGGAGAGACATTAACGGTGGAGGAGTTCTGTGAATTGAGTAATGCCCTTAATCCGGCATAAAGTTCTTGACAAAAGCGCTTTTCTTTGATAACCAGCGGTCATCGCTTGGATCCGGTTTCGGACTGAGACGAAAGGCAGAAAAACTGTTGAGGTATTAAATTTTAGCCTCCAGCCTTGCGTCTCAGGCTGTGAGGCTTTTTTTGTTATGAGGGTTATCAAATCAGTAAAAGAGATGCAGGAATTTTCGGACTCCCTGAGGAACAGAGGAGAGAAAATCGCTTTTGTACCCACGATGGGATACTTCCACCATGGCCATTTAAGCCTTATGGATGAAGGGAGAAAATCAGGAGATTGCCTGATCATAAGTATCTATGTGAACCCGACCCAGTTTGGCCCCGGGGAGGATCTTGAGAAATATCCAAGGGACTTTGAAACAGACAGAGAGCTCTCGGAAGAGAGAGGAGTAGATGTGATCTTTTGTCCGTCGAACAGTGAGATGTATCCTGAACATTACCAGACATTTGTTGATGTGGAGGGAGTAACACGCAACTTGTGCGGCCTGTCGAGACCCTATCACTTCAGGGGTGTGACAACGATTTGCGCAAAGCTGTTCAATATTGTCAAACCCCATGTGGCAATATTCGGCAAAAAGGATTTTCAGCAGCTTGTCACGGTGCAAAGGATGGCGGCAGACCTCAATATGGACATTGAGGTTATTGGGATGCCTACTGTGAGAGAATCTGACGGTCTTGCAATGAGCTCCAGAAATACCTACCTGAAGAAGGAAGAAAGAGAGTCCGCTCTCAGTCTGATCCGTTCTATTAAGCTGGCCAAGGAGCTCTATGACAATGGAGAGAGAAAAACAGGCAAGATAATAGAAGAGGCACAAAAATTCATTGAGGAACATCCCTATACAAAGATAGATTACGTGAAGATATGTGATGCCGCCACAATGAATGATATTGAATATATTGAGGGAGAAGCCGTCCTGGCGCTGGCCGTAGAGGTGGGCATAACGAGGCTCATAGACAACTACGTGTTCGGAAATCCCCTGGATATATAGTCAAAATCAAAAAAGGGAGGCGATTAACATGCAGAGATTCATCCTGAAATCAAAGATTCACAGAGCAACGGTGACCGATTCCGATCTCCATTATGAGGGAAGCATTACAATCGACGAAAGGCTTTTAAACAATGCGGATATTTTGCCCTATGAAAAAGTGGACATATATAATATATCCAATGGGGAGAGATTTTCCACTTACGTGATAAAAGGCGAGAAAGATTCCGGCGCTATGTGCGTAAACGGGGCCGCAGCCAGGAAGTGTTTCA
>JAUWNZ010000250.1 GCA_030612385.1 Pseudomonadota bacterium
CAGAGGTGAAGAGGTTGTTATCACTTTCCGTGGAAAGCCCTGCGCCAAACTTGTTCCCTACCAGGAGCTTAAGAATAAAACAGAAGAAAATGAAGTGTTCGGAATGTGGAAAGATAATGACATTGTCGATAATGTTAATGAGTACGTTAGAAATTTAAGAAAAGGAAGGTTCTAAATGCTCGTCGATACCGATGTCCTCATTTGGTATTTAAAAGGAAATGAAAATGCATATCAAGTCATTGAGAATTCAAGCAATTTTTTTATTTCTGTTGTGACCTATATGGAACTTGTCCAAGGAATGAGAAACAAAAAAGAATTAAACAATCTTCGCAAGGCTCTGCATATTTGGAATGCTAAAATTCTGTACATTTCCGAAGAGATATCTGCCAAAGCAATGTTTTACGTCGAGCAACATTTTCTAAGTCATTCAATGCAATTGGCGGATGCGCTCATCGGAGCCACAGCAATCGCTTATGGTAATCCTGTTCTTACGGGGAACGATAAACATTACAAAGTTTTGAAAGACCTGAAAATCAAAAGATTCAGGCCATAACATCTTGTAATAATATAACAAAACAGCGAATCGGGTAGCCGGGGGTTTTCCTCCCCCAGCCCCCACAACACCCCGCATGCGGGTCCGCACGGGGCGTTTCCCCGAGAGTTTTAGAACATAATCAGAATCCTGATTACATCCCAGGGCTGGCTACAATCAATACGCCGATAATAATAGCTCCCCCTGACGGGTTCATCGCCTTTTCGAGTATGACTGGCTCCTCCCTGCTCTCAAAGGTTCAGCCCTTCACCATGTCCCAGGCATTACTCTGGGCGTTTGGCTAATATAAGTCAAGTAAGTCAAGGGGTCAAGTCTCCGTTTGACTTATGTTGTCGAGGAATGCTTGGCAGAAGAAAATTCCATGTGATAGAGCTATGTCGCATCTGGCATAGATGCCATTGAATGGAGGAAGAACACGGAATGCGGGACATCCGTAAACATATAAGTAACTGTTGTAAATGTCGTAATCACATTGAAATCATTGAAACATTTTGCCTGTCAAACGGATGAACGCTGACTGAAAAAGCCTGGGCATTTTTTAGGTTCCACCCATTTCAATGTTTTGTTGTTTCTTTATGGGGGGGGGAAGCGGAAATACTGCACACTTTGAAGCCATGTTTGATGCAAAAACCTGCTGTTTCTCCGCCAAAGTGCGGCGATCGTGTTTTTCGGTTACCTTCAGCCTAATCCAGCCAGTAATTGGGGGCTTCTTTGGTTATTATTACATCATGAACGTGACTTTCCCTGAGACCTGCCTGCGTTACGCGTATGAACCGCGCCTTTTCCCTGAGTTCTTTCAGTGTCCCGCACCCAACATATCCCATACCGGCCTTGAGCCCGCCCGTTAGTTGGTGAATGCTTGCGGAAAGCGACCCCCTGAAGGCAACCCTTCCCTCTATCCCTTCCGGAACGAGCTTAAGGCTGCTCTCTATATCGTCCTGCATATATCTGTCCCTGCTTCCTTTCTTCATCGCCTCGAGAGAACCCATCCCTCTATAAACCTTATATGTCCTTCCCTGAAAGAGAATCGTTTCACCCGGACTCTCTTCTGTTCCCGCAAAAAGGCCGCCTATCATTACAGAATGCGCCCCCGCGGCAAGCGCCTTTACTATATCACCGGAAAATTTGATGCCGCCGTCGGCCATAATCGGAATGCCACGTTTTAAAGCGGCCTTATAGCAATCTTTGATGGCGGTCATCTGGGGAACACCCGCTCCGGCTATGATCCTTGTGGTGCATATGGAACCAGGGCCAACCCCCACCTTAACCACATCCGCTCCTGCCCTGATCAGGGCCTCCGCCCCTTCTGCCGACCCCACATTTCCCGCTATAAGCTCGCAGTCGGGGAAATTGGCTTTTGTGTCTCTGACGGCATCGATAACCCCCTTTGAGTGGCCATGCGAGGTGTCAATTACTATGACATCGGCGCCTGCTCTCAGCAGGGCATCAATCCTTTCCTCCCTGTCTAATATCCCCACAGCAGCGCCTGCTCTCAACCTTCCAAGGACGTCCTTGCATGAGTTGGGATATTTTCTTATTTTCTCGATATCCTTGATCGTAATCAGACCGCTCAAATTGTACTCATCATCGACAACAAGGAGCTTTTCTATTCTGTGTTTATGGAGAAGTTTTTTGGAATCCTCAAGTGAAATGTTCTTAGAAACGGTAATCAGATTTTCCTTTGTCATAACATCTGAAACCGATTGGCCGAGATTTGTTTCGAATCTAAGATCACGATTGGTTAGTATCCCTACAAGCCGGCGACCCTTTACCACAGGAACACCTGATATTTTATACCTGCTCATCAGATCGAGGGCGTCTTTCACTTTTTGCCCGGGTTCTATGGTTATCGGATCAACAATCATCCCGCTTTCCGATTTTTTTACCTTATCGACTTCAAGAGCCTGCCTCTCGATACTCATATTCCTGTGAATGATCCCTATTCCTCCCTCCTGGGCCATGCATATGGCAGCCCCGGACTCTGTCACAGTATCCATGGCGGCGCTTACAAGAGGAATGTTCAAGGTTATATTGTTC
>JAUWNZ010000148.1 GCA_030612385.1 Pseudomonadota bacterium
GCCGGTCTTGAGCTTTACCGATCTACCTTCCTTTTTTACCACCTTCGGATAGGGGTGTTTTCCGGCAAAAAAACTCACCTCTCTCACATTCTTCAAATCTGTGCCACTGTAGTTAAATAAAATTTCCAGTCCCCTTGTTGGATAGACAAGATATACCGAGAAGATATTATCGTCCTTAAGCTTCCTGGTTATAATTTCAATTTCCATCCTGACCGGTTTGTTCATTTTTTCCCTTAACTCGTCTCCTCCACATAAGACTTCGTATCCCCTTTCAGTCTTTTCTGTCCTGATAATGGAGACATCCTCACCGTCGATGCGCACCCGATTCACCTTGAAGTCGTTTTCCCTGAACGTATCTTCTCCACCGTCCAAAAGCCATCTGTATTCACATTTTCCATCTTCAAAAAGGTCGGACAGTTGCTTCCTGTTCAGGGCACACCCGATGGTAAAGACACAGTTTCTGAAGGTCTTGGTATATTCTATATTGGTTATAACTCTGTAATAGTCTTCCCCGAGGCGGTCATCCGTCATCTTTATGTTATACTTAAAGTTTGTTCTCAGCTCTAATTGTCTGTCCTCTTTTCCAAAGAGGGTTTCAAACATCTCATAGTAGATCGCATCGCCCAGTTCGGCGCTTTGCGCCCTTGTCTGAAAACAGTTCCGTATTATATTATCTATACGTGATATGGATTTCTCCTCATCGGGAATGAATATCCTTCGCAATCTTGGCTCTACGGCATCTGCTTTCCCTTTGTTTATGAAAACCCGGGGTGCTCTCTTCCCGAGGACACACAGAACCTCATAGCTTATCGTCTTTGCCTTCTTAGCAATCTCATTGGCTGATATATATTCATTCCCCTGTCTTCCCATCAGGATGACTTCATCTCCCACCTCACAGCCATTTACATCACTTACATCTATTGCGCACATGTCCATGGAGATGCGCCCCACAATCGGCGCTCTCTTCCCTCTGATCAGAGCATCTCCCTGATTTGAAAGTATAAAACCATAACCGTCCCCATATCCGACAGGGATTGTGGCTATTCTGGTTGGTTTACGGGTAACGTAAGTCTTGCCGTAGCCGATACCGCAGCCTTTGGGAAAGTTTTTCAAAAGTATTACGCTGGTTTTAAAGCTCATAACCGGCAGGAGATCGGCCTTTGTTGATGCTGCGGGAGAGGGATATACTCCATAAGACATAATGCCGGGGCGCACCATGTCAAGTTTGAACTGGGGGAAGTTCAGAATTCCCCCGCTGTTGCACATATGTCTTATCGGGATGCGTATGTTATTTTCTTCCAGTTTATCAAGAAGCCCCCTGAACAGTTTCCACTGCATGTGGTTATAATCATCATCTTTGATCTCACTCGATGAGAGGTGAGAAAAGATACCCTCCACTATGATGTTGGGAAACTCAAGGCACTCCCTGACCATACTGAATGCCTCGTGATGAATGGTTCCACTCCTGCCCATTCCAGTGTCAACCTCAATGTGGATCGGTCTCCTGGCGCCTATCTTCTCAAATCTTCTCTGCAACTCACCGGCAAAACCGAGATCGGAAACCGATGGGGTCAGGTTGTATTTGACGATCTCATCTATTTCGGAAGTCGTAGCCGGGCTCAGGATGAATATCGGCGCATTTATTCCGCTTACCCGCAGTTGCGCCCCTTCATCCGCATTAGCGACACCGAGAAAGGCTGCGCGATTTTTTATGGCAATGTTGGAAATCTCAATTGCGCCATGGCCATAGGCGTCCGCCTTGACCACCTGCAGGATTTTAACATCAGGGCCGACCAGTCTCTTTACCTCACTCCAGTTGTGGCTGAAGTTGTCCAGATCAACCTCCACCCAGCTCCTGTATTTATGTTTTTCTCCCACTTTCACTTATACCTTAATGGGGAATTTTCAATTTCTGTTTGACGTATATGCGGTCTTTGAGTCTCAGATTATTAAGCCTCAACAGGGCGCTGATAGTGGTGTTGTGTCTCCTCGCAATCTTCGCCAGTGTGTCTCCCTTCCTTACAATATAAACAGAACTCTTTGGCTGGTCAACAGCGGCTACCTTCAACCTCTGTTTGACATATATGCGGTCTTTGAGTCTCAGATTATTAAGCCTCAACAGGGCGCTGATAGTGGTGTCGTGTCTCCTCGCAATCTTCTCCAGGGTGTCGCCCTTCTTAATAATATAATATATAATTTTTTTGCGCTCCAGTGTTGACGAAGAAGGTGACGGCACAGCGCTATTCTTTACCATGAGAGTTGTAACCGCGGGCTGAGAACCTGAAATGAACTGGGTAATGGAATAGGCTATTGCCTCGGCTATTTTCGACTGAAAAGGAGATTTACGCAAAAGGAGCTCCTCGCTCGGATTCGAGATATAGGCCGTTTCCACAAGGACGGAAGGAATATCCGGAAGCTTGAGCACGATGAAAGGCGCCTCCTGAACTTTGCGGAATTTAAGACGGTTCACTCCTTCAACATTTTCAAGTATGGTGTAACCAATGGACTTTGATAAATTTAGGGTTTCTGTCTGGACCATATTGAGTGTTATCGGGTTGGACTCCTCATTATTTTCTACATCCGGAAAACCCGCGATAATGTCCGACAGGTTTTCACTCCTCGCTAAAAGCCGGGCGGCCTCACTGCTTGCCCTCTTCGTTGACAGACAATAAACAGAACTTCCCCTTGCTTTTCTGGATCTGCAGGCATCGGCGTGAATGCTTATAAAAAGATCGGCGTTATATTCCCTTGCGATCTTCAATCTCTTCTTAAATGGGACGTAATAATCCCCCTTTCTGGTCAGGAAAGCCCGATAACCCTCTTTTTTGTTCAGGATATCCCTTAACTTCCTGGAAATTTTAAGGACAACATCCTTTTCTTTTGTTCCCCTGAGTCCAACAGCCCCCGGATCTGCCCCTCCATGGCCAGGATCTATAACTATCACCTTCTTCTCTTTTGAGATTTTGAATCGTTTCCTCTCCTCACTCTCTTTTTTCTCCACTTCCGGAAGATTGATATCAATCACTGTGCGGTAAGGTTTATTGAGAAATTTCTTTAATTTGAACACCTTTGGCTCAACATTATCAGCAAGCCACAGCTCGACCCTGACCGTGTAATCAGGAAGAGGTATTATCACGACTCTGTCAATTCCCGGTTTGTTGAGGATCAACCGGTGTGGAATTGTCTTTGGAAAGGCGGTATTTTTAAAATCGATGGATATTTTTCGAACGGCCTTCGCCACCTTGATTTGCGCATCATCACTGGTGTCGATGACAACCCTGGTATAATCAGGAGCCGTCCAGTGCCTTATATCAAGAATCTTTGTAAGGCAGAAGGCATCCGGCCGGGGAAGAAAGATGTAAAACAGGATGGTCAAAAGGGTGGTTTTTTGTATCTTGCTCATATCTCTCAGTGGATTTGAAGTAAGCGTTCACGGAATGTTGAAATTTGAAATTAGAAATTGGAAATTTGGCCTTCATGCTTTTGAACTGTATTTTAAATAAAAACCAGAATCCAGTAACAAGCAACTTGATGTATTATTACATGAATTCGGAAAAAATAAATTTGTCAACTTATTGTCAACCTTTACTTAATATTATTGTCAACCACATGATTAATGATTTGTTGTAGAGCCGGGCTAAGGTTGTCGGTTTTTATGACTTTATCCGGGTACTCTTGTTTAAAGACTCGGAATATTTCATCAGCAAAGCCCTGACCGATAGATTTGACGCCTTTAAAATCGAGTATTATTTCTTTGAATCTGTCAAGACCATAAAGCAGCCTTTTTGCCTCTGATCGTGAAACGTAGTCCTGGTGGAAGAGCTTTACAAGAGCTCTCGTTTTCTCAAATCTGTAATCAAATTCTTCCGGGGCGAAATAAGAAAATATTTTATCAAGTCTCCTTTTTGAGCGCTTGCTGATGCTAAAAGCCACTTCAGTTCCTTTAATAAATCTTTTTTCTTCAACAAAAACATCTTTTTTTATATTATTAAAAATCAGTTTTATTTTATGAGATCTTAAGAAAAGAACATCAGAGGATTTTGAAGTAAAAAATATTCCCTCTCCGGTGTGCTTTTCCTTCATGGTCGTTGTCTTTCCTTTTAGCAGTTCTC
>JAUWNZ010000216.1 GCA_030612385.1 Pseudomonadota bacterium
CATATCTAAGTATAAATGAAGTAAGAAACTCCCATACCTTATTATCAGGATTTGACAAATCTACGTGGCACCTCCATATCCATGGCTGCCTTTTTTTATGAAACTCTATAAGAGGAAGGGGTTGCGGATCGTGTATAATGATGCAGTCATGGTCTATGTGAGTATATGTGGAGAAATTTCCGTTCGCTTTAAAATATAATCGTTTCTTTCTTTCAGTAAAGTGCATCGGCTCACCCTGGAGCGCATTATGAAATTTCTTTGTTATTGTAAAAAAATCCGGATCACCATGCAGTATTCTCCACCCGGCATCGATTCCAACATTGTTCATAAGAGGCACAAGGCTGTTTAATATCTCCGCCACACCACCCCCCTGATAGGTGGAATTGATATGCAGAATATGCTTTCCATAAAGATTCCTTGCTTTCTTGTGTATTGTGCCTATTACCTTGTCCCCTACGATTTTCCTGTAGTTTTCCAGGTTCTCCATTCTATATCGACTCCCTTAAGTTAATTCTCTCAATAATAAAATCACGCCCCTCGGAGACTCCAGATTGAACCTGGCGAGAGAGGGCGCAAGGCCGACCTTAATTGAATAAGCTGTCTCAGGAAGAACATCAAACATATCTTCATCCGTGCTGTCATCACCTATTGCCATGATGAAGTCCCATTCCTCTTTCCCTATCCAGCCAAGGGCGGCACGCCCCTTGTTTATGCCGATATTTTTGACTTCCACTACCTTGCTCCCTTCCAATACCTGAAGATTGAGATTGGAGGTAAGACTGACAAGCTCCGAAACCAACTCCCTTGCCCTTATTGTGCCTAACTCGGGATTCGCTTTTCGATAGTGCCAGACAATGGAAAATTCTTTTTCCTCAATAAAGGAGCCGGGAGTTCTATCCACACACAGTTCAAGAATTGGCTGTATCTCCCCCTTCCAGTCGTTTGTCAGGGGTTCGATCATCTCCCACTCTTTCTCTTTAATCCATACGCCATGTTCGGCAACAAAACTTAAGCGCAGACCGCCAAACCACTCATCTAAAGTATCCTTGTCCCTGCCGCTTATGAGAACAACTTCATTTTTGGGGTCTTCGGCAAGTCTTTCAAGCAATCTTAAAAGCTCATCTCCGGGCCTTGCATCCTCAGGCCTTTTAAAAAAGGGGTTGAGCGTTCCATCATAGTCTAAAAGTAGAAGTCGCCTTTCAGCCCCGAGATAATCGGAGACCAACCTCCTTTTTACCTCCGGGGTCAGTATCTTTGCGCGCATATCTTTCTGAATGCTCTTTGTGGAAATCAGTTTATCCATAAAATCCTCCGACCACCGCATCACATTATAACGCTGAATCCGTTTTTGCATCGGTCTCATACGTTCTATCTGTTCCCCGTCCGACATTGTCAAGGCCTTTTCCAGGGCATCGACCATCTCTTCCATGTTGGTGGGACTGACTGAGATTGCCTCTCCCAATTCGGCCGCCGCTC
This sequence comes from Pseudomonadota bacterium, assembly GCA_030612385.1. Classification (GTDB taxonomy): domain Bacteria; phylum Desulfobacterota; class Syntrophia; order Syntrophales; family JADFWA01; genus JAUWNZ01. The sequence continues at coordinate 1,477 of JAUWNZ010000216.1, forward strand.
CGGCCATCTCACTTAATATCAAGACCCCGCTTCCATCTGTTCTGGTTGCGATGTATTCCTTTGCTATGAGATTCATCCCGTCTCGAAGAGGCGTTACAACACACACATCGGCAATACTGTAAAGGGATATGAGGGCATGAAAAGGTAAAGACCGGTATAGATACTGAACAGGTGTCCAATCAATAGTCCCAAATCTTCCGTTGATCCGGCCTACAAGTTCATCCACCTCTTTTTTCAGCAGCCTGTAATGCTCCACATTCGTGCGTGAGGGGACAGCTACCAGGATACAAACCACTTTTTCCCTATACTGCGGGTTCCTGTGCAAAAAGGCATTAAAGACCTCCAGACGCTGAGGAATTCCTTTCGTGTAATCCAGGCGGTCTACCGATAAAATCACCTTATTGCCGCCGATTTTTTTAAGGATTTTTTTCGTTTCTCTTTTGACCTGAGGATCGGATGTTGCTTTTGAAAATCGTTCGCAGTCTATTCCCATTGGGAATGCATCCACCCTTATTACACGTTCACCGCCATCTATCTGGCCAAGGCTGTGTTCGTATCCTAACAATCGATGCACACTGCTTAAAAAATGACGAGTGTAATCGTAGGTATGAAATCCTATGACATCCGCACCGAGGAGCCCTTCTAAAATTTCTTCACGCCACGGAAGTGTGCGGGTAACCTCATAAGAGGGAAACGGTATATGATTGAAAAAGCCTATAGTTGCATCGGGCAGCCGTTCCCTTATGAGTTTTGGAAGAAGCATCAAATGATAGTCGTGTATCCAGATGATATCATCTTCCTTCGCAATATCGAGAATTGCTTTGCTGAAAAGGTTATTTACATGTACATACGCCTCCCAGAAGTTTTTGTCATAGACTGCGTACTGGGCGAAGTAGTGGAAAAGGGGCCAGACGGTATTATTGCTGAAGCCATGGTAGTATCTTTCAATATCACGTCTGGAAAGTTGGACAGGATAACAGTTAAACTCAGACATCAATTTAGTTTCAATGTCCCTTTCCTTTCCCTTTACCTCTTCCCACGCGATTCCAGGCCACCCTATCCATACACTATTGTATGACTTATAGAGCGACCCAAGACCTGTGGCCAGCCCTCCGACACTCACCTGTAAACGTAGATCACCTTTTCTTTTTTCAACGGTGACCGGAAGCCTGTTTGAAACGATCAATAATCTGCGCATAATATCCTTTTTTTGTAACTATTCAGCCACCGATCTACGCGGATTATCACTGATATTTTTTCTCATATTTCCTGTTTCCACGCAGTTATTTCGTAATTTTCGGACTTTCGTGATCATTTTAAATTCTTTTGCCGTTCGACTGAGCTTGTCGAAAGGCAAAGTCTCACGCCGAAGCCATCTCTGCCTGCCTGCGTGCGCCTGCCTGTGTCGGCACGGCAGACAGGGGCACACACAGGCAGGCAAGAACCTTGCAATTAATAAACTAACAGCCTTCAGCCTACCCACCTGTATAGTTACGTGATTTCTTTGTATTTAAACCTATCTGCGTTCATCCGTGTGAATCTGTGGCTGAGTAGTTACACACCATCATAAGTTCTTCCCTCGAAACAGTGGAAGTTCCCA
>JAUWNZ010000085.1 GCA_030612385.1 Pseudomonadota bacterium
AGTGTCTATCAGCCGAGAGGGGAATATCAGTTGATCGTCGACGCTATCGAACCGAAAGGTGTGGGAGCGCTCCAGCTTGCCTTCGAACAGCTCAAGGCACGCCTGCAGCAGGAGGGGCTTTTCGATCCGTCTCACAAGAAGTCTGTTCCTTTTCTTCCTTCGAGGATCGGGATTGTCACCTCGCCGACAGGCGCCGCCATCAGAGATATTTTGAATATTACAGGCAGGAGATTTCCATCTGTGGACATATTAATTTCCCCGGTCAGGGTGCAGGGAACGGAAGCTCCACTTGAAATAATCATGGCTCTAACCGACCTGAATTCAATTCCTGATATCGATGTGATCATCCTGACAAGAGGCGGCGGGTCTATTGAAGACCTTGCTCCATTCAATGACGAAAGAGTTGCTCGTGGGATCTATAAATCCAGGATCCCTGTTATTTCTGCCGTTGGTCATGAGATCGATTTTACCATCGCGGATTTTGTGGCCGATCTCAGAGCGCCGACGCCCTCCGCGGCCGCCGAGCTAATTGTGCCGATAAGGGGTGATCTGATGGAGTCGCTGGAAACCCTTCGTTCAAGGATGATCAACGGCAACCGCAGGATGAGAAGCATGCTGGAAGAGAAGGTTGCCATTCTCAGGGAACGACTCAGGGATCCGAGGAGGAAGATTGCCGATATGCGCATCGGGCTCGATGATATAACCGCCCGCCTTGCAATGGTCGCCACTTATGAATTGGATGCCGGAAAAAATAACCTGCGCAACATGAAGATCGGTTTGATGCACACAAATCCGATGACGGATATCAGGGATTATTTATTAGCGCTTGGAAATTTGAAAAAGGACATGGCGGCAGGGCTTTGTCATTCTCTGAACAACTTAAAAATAAGGGTTGAAGGTAATATGTCCATGCTGGGTACGCTGAGTCCTCTCTCCGTTTTGAAGAGGGGTTACGCCATTGTCAGGAGCATTCCCGATGGTGGTATTATCAGAGAATCAGGTTCGGTAACCATTGGAGACGATGTTGCCGTAAAGGTTTCATCGGGGAGCTTTGACGCCAGGATAACGCATGTTTCACCGGAGTGATATAAAATGGCAGAGAAAAAATTTGAAGAGGCGCTGAAAGAGTTGGAAGAGATTGTAAAAAAGATGGAAAGCGGGGATTTGACACTGGAAGAATCTCTGAAGTCTTTTGAAGAAGGTGTCCGGCTCTCACGATTCTGCTCTAAGAGACTGGATGAAGCGGAGAGACGAGTCGAAATCCTTCTGAAGAATGAAGAGGGATTGGTGGATATCAAGCCCTTTAGAGAAAGTGATGATGACATACCTTTTTAAGGGTTCCAGGGTTCACGGTTCAGTGGTTAGAAAACGATCAACCTTTAACCTGACCCGGACAAGCCGGAACCAAAGGGGGAAAGAATGAACATCGAACATTCAACGTCCAACATCGAATGTTGAATGAAGGACAATGAAGAGAGAGAAATAGCTGTTGAATATTCGGTATTCGATTTTAGAATAATTTAAGGAGCGGAGCGACATCATTATTCGACGTTCGATGTTCAATGTTCGATGTTGGACGTTCATCTTTTAATATGTTCAGTACGATTCTTTTGCCATTTTTACACGAATTTCACAACTAAAAGCCTAAACAACCTTTGTAATTACGGAGAAATTTTTAAAGTGGGTGAAATCATAGAGAATATTCCTAAGCTAAAAGGTTACAACTGTTTTGCCTGTGGGACGACAAACCCGATAGGGCTTAATCTGACTTTTTACAGGCGGGGAGAATATGTCTGTTCAGATATAAAATTAGGGAAGAACTATGAGGGATGGGAAAATATGGCTCACGGTGGGATTATATCTACCCTTTTGGACGAGGTTATGGGATGGACCGTGATATATTTCAAAAAAGTTTTTTTTGTAACAAGAGGTATGAATGTAAAATACATCAGACCAGTCCCCCTCCATAGACTCTTGACCGTTAAGGGGAAGATAACAGAAGAGGAAAACTGTCATTCCTGCAAGGCCCTGGGGATAATTCAGGATGATGGGGGAAATATCCTGGCCCGGGGAGAGGCGGCATTTGCCATTCTATCCGAGGCCGATCTTCATCTGGTCTCAGATAAGTTAAAAGAAGAAATGAAGGATCTCTTCGGGAAATTCTAACTACTCAGGTTCAGGGGTTCCACGGTTCAGGGTTCCACGGTTCACGGTTCAGGGTTCAAGGTTGTAGGGTGGATTAAGCGGAGCGAATCCACCGAAAATCAAGGAAGTAGAGAACATTATGAAGATCAGATACAACCCGCGCGAAATTGAAGAAAAGTGGCAAAAACGCTGGGATGAAGAAAACACTTTTAAGGTAACGGAAGATACCGATAAGGAAAAGTATTATCTCCTTGAAATGTTTCCCTATCCTTCCGGCAGGATTCATATGGGACATGTGAGAAACTACACTATCGGTGATGTGGTGGCCCGGTATAAAAGGATGAATGGATATAATGTGCTTCATCCAATGGGATGGGATTCCTTTGGCATGCCTGCGGAAAATGCTGCCATAGAGCGTAAGATTCATCCTTCGGAATGGACACACGAAAACATTGCCCACATGAGAGCGCAGCTCAAAAGGATGGGATTCAGTTACGACTGGGACAGGGAGATATCCACCTGTGAGCCTGAGTATTATAAGTGGGAGCAGCTTTTCTTTCTCCGGATGTATGAAAAAGGATTGGTCTATAAAGAGTCTTCGGCGGTCAACTGGTGTCCCGCCTGTCAAACCGTTCTGGCGAACGAACAGGTTGAAGCGGGTCTGTGCTGGAGATGCGGCGCCGAGGTTGAAGAGAAACACCTCGAACAGTGGTTCTTCCGCATAACGGCTTATGTAGAGGAACTCCTGGATTACTGCGACAGGCTTACCGGCTGGCCGGAAAGAGTCCTGACCATGCAGAAAAACTGGATAGGCAAGAGCCACGGCATTGAAGTAACCTTTCCGTTATCGGAAGGGGATGGTGAAATCAGTGTCTTCACAACGAGGCAGGACACAATCTTTGGAGCAACCTTTATGCTGATCGCACCCGAACATCCTCTTGTGCTTCAGTTAATGAAGGATAAACCGGGGGAGAAAGAGGTCAGAGAGTTTATTGAGAAGATAAAGAAACAGGACAGGACGCTCAGGACATCCGAGTATTACGAGAAAGAAGGAATATTCCTGAATGCCTGCTGTCTCAATCCTGTAACCGGTGAAAAGATGCCTGTTTTTGCCGCAAACTTTGTCCTTGCCGACTATGGCACAGGTTGCGTTATGGCAGTTCCCACTCATGATCAGCGAGACTTTGAATTCGCCAAAAAATACAATCTTCCCATGATCGTGGTTATTCAAAATCCGGACAATCCGCTCGATGTGGAGACGATGACTGAGGCGTATGTCGACAAGGGAATTATGGTCAACTCAGGACAATTCGATGGAATGGAGAACGTGAAAGCGCTGAGCGTGATAGCGGATTATCTGGAGTCCGTTGGTAAGGGGAAGAGAACTGTGGAGTATCGCCTGAAAGACTGGGGGATATCGAGGCAGAGATACTGGGGAACGCCTATTCCAATCATTTATTGCGAGAAATGCGGCGCGGTGCCTGTTCCTGAAACCGATCTTCCCGTCGTTCTTCCAGGGGATGTGGAGCTGACCGGTGGGAGTGGATCTCCTTTGGCGGGGCATAAGCGCTTTTTGGAAACAACATGTCCCAACTGCGGAGGTCCCGCAAAAAGGGAGACCGACACGATGGATACCTTTGTGGAATCTTCCTGGTACTTCGACAGGTTCTGCTGTGCGGATTTTTCAGAAAAGCCCGGGCTCGACAGGAAAAAGGTGGATTACTGGATGCCGGTGGACCAGTACATAGGCGGGATTGAACATGCCATACTGCACTTGCTCTACGCAAGATTTTATACAAAGGCGCTGAGAGATTCCGGGATACTTGGAGTTGACGAGCCATTTAAAAATCTTCTTACTCAGGGTATGGTCTGCAAAGAGACCATGAAGTGTAAAGAACATGGCTTCCTCTATCTTGACGAGGTCAAGGAAGGAAAATGCACATACTGCAACAGTGAAGTCATAACAGGCAAGACGGAGAAGATGTCCAAGTCCTTGAAAAATGTGGTCGATCCTGATTACCTTGTTAAGAAATACGGCGCGGACACCGCCAGGCTTTTCTGTCTCTTTGCGGCTCCGCCTGAGAAAGATCTGGAATGGAGTGACCAGGGAGTGGAGGGATCGTTCCGTTTTATGGGCAGGGTATGGCGGATCGTTATGGATTATCTTGATGATATCGGGGGTATTGAGCCCTTTGATGGGAAGGAAGAACTTGAAGGCGATCTGAAGAACCTGAGGAGAAAGACCCATCAGACAATAAAGAAGGTGACCCGCGATATAGAAGAGCGGTTCCATTTCAATACAGCGATCAGCGCCATAATGGAACTTGTCAATGCGCTTTATCAGATAAAGCATCCGGACAGATCGGATGCACTGGCCCTCTCCGTTATCAGGGAGACTATTGAAAGTATCATCATTCTCCTTGCCCCCATCGTCCCGCACGTCACGGAAGAGCTTTGGGGGATTCTTGAACGGATGGAAAACCTTTCCGATGTTTCATGGCCTTCCTACGATGAATCCGTTGCCGTCGAAGAGGAAATTACGATAGCCATCCAGATAAATGGAAAGCTGAGAAGCAGAATCCTGACAAGAGCGGGGGAGACCGATGAAAAGATAAAGGAACTTGCGCTATCCGATGAAAAGATAAGCAGGCTTATCGCCGGGAAAAAACTGGTGAAAGAGATATACGTTCCACAAAGGCTGGTCAACATTGTCGTAAAATAAGGGTTCAGGGTTCGTAACTATTCAGCCACAGATTCACACAGATGAACGCAGACAGGTTTAAGCACAAAGAAATCATGTGACTACGTGAGTAGTTACAATAAAAAAATATCAGTGATAATCTGCGTAGATCGGTGGCTAAATAATTATAAAAGTAACTAACTACTCAGCCTACAATAGCTTCAGCCTGACTACCTTAGTAGTTACAAAGAATTTAGTAATCGTTCACGGTTGATAGCTTTTAACCGTTGAACCGTGAACAGTGAACCTTGAATCTCCGGCTTGTCTGGGTTAGAGTTACCCTTACCAAAAACTTATTGAGATGTTACGATAAAAGGGGTAAAAAATAATGGCAGGGCGCGTAAAATATTGTCTGACGGTTATCGTTTTAGTTTTCTTTTTAGCTGCCGGCTGTGGATATCACTTTTCTTCCTCAGGAGAGCATATTGACAAAAGTATCCAGACGGTTTTTGTTGATAATTTCTCCAACAAGACCAGTGAGGCACGTATTGAAAACTACTTTAGAAACCAATTCATCGATGAGTTCAGAAAGGGGAGTAGATTCAAGATTGTCAACAGAAAAGAACTGTCAAATGCCATCTTCAGATGTAATATAAACAGCCTGACAACTTCCCATCTCTCTTACGGCAAAACCGATTTGACCAAAGAAGACCGTGTAACTGTGACCATGGAGGTTTTCTTTGAAGAGAGGAAAAGCAAAAAGATCATCTGGTACAACAAAAACCTTTCGGAGAGTGAAGAATACAAAGTTGACGAGAGTAACCCAACCACAACCGACACCAACAGAAGAAATGCCATTAAGAAGCTTGCAAGTGACATATCTGAAAAGGCATACCGGTGCATTATGTCAGGATTTTGAATGGATAAGAGAGTTTACGTATCAGCTCAATAAATAGGGGGATTACATTTTTAAAGTGTTGGTCTCGAACCACGATAAGCGTTCACCGAACATTGAAATTAGAAATTAGAAATTCAGCCTTCATGCTTTTGTACTGCTCGGCTGAGCTCACGCTGAA
>JAUWNZ010000171.1 GCA_030612385.1 Pseudomonadota bacterium
CACGACTTTTTTTTCGGAAAACCATCTTCTCGTTTCGGAAAAGGCCAGAAACACCCTGTCAACAAACCTGCCAAGTATCCTGTTTGTTACACCGGGGATGGCGTTCTGCTCAGCGATAGCAGTCTTGAACCCCATAAAATGCGCCATGATAAGCGGCGGTCCGGAGCCGTACCCCCCCATGCAGATAACTATATCGGGTAAAAACTCGCGAATAACCGCAAAGGATTGGGCCAGGCTCCAGGGAATCTTAAATAAGGCGCAGATCGACTTTATAATACCCTTACCCCTGATACCCCCCACATCAATGGTTTGCAGATCAAATCCCATATCAGGCAATATCTTTTTCTCCAATCCCCGTTCTGTCCCGATAAAAAGGATACTGCTCTTTTCATCCCTCTTAAGAAATTCCTCCGCGACAGCAATCCCAGGGAACAGATGACCGCCTGTTCCTCCGCCGGCTATTATTATTTTCACCTCCCGGCTCCTTAAAAAAAGTTTCGGGTTTCGAGTTTCGGGTTTTGAGTTTAAAGGTTTACAACCCAGAACCTGACAGTCTTCAGCCTACCCATCTGTATAGTCACGTGATTTCTTTGTATTTAAACCTATCTGTGTTTATCTGTGTGAATCTGTGTCTGAGTAGTGACCTTGTAAGAAGATATATTCAGCAGCACACCCACTGCTGTCAGACTCATAATCAAAGATGTTCCTCCATAACTCAGAAACGGGAGTGCCAGTCCCTTGGTCGGGATCAATCCCGTAACCGCAGCCATATTTATAGATGCCCCCAGGGCAATAATTATCGTTAGGCCTGAGGCCAGAAGAGAACCAAAGAGGTCCGGCGCCTTATATGAGATCAAAAAACCCTTGAAGATAAGGATTGCAAATAGCAGGACGACGATCGTAACTCCTATGAATCCGCTTTCCTCAGCTATGATCGAAAGAATAAAATCCGTATGTGGCTCCGGAAGATAAAAGAGCTTTTGCATGCTGTTCCCAAGACCGACGCCAAACATTTCACCGGAGCCGAAAGAGATTAAGGACTGAATAATGTGAAACCCGGAATTTGCGGGATCTCGCCAGGGATCGAGGAAACTGAGAAACCTTTCCAGACGGTAACCCTTATACACAACCAGCATAAATCCTACAGGAATCAGGACGGCAACAAGCGCGCCAAGGTGCAGTATCCTGCTGCCGGCCAGATACAACATTAATATCAGTATCATTGCCAAGACCACCGCCGTGCCGAAATCAGGCTGGAGCAGCACAAGGCCGATAATGGCGGCTGTTGTCATCATAGGAATTAAAAAACCCCTGTTGAACTCTCTTATGTGCTCTTCTTTCCTGGCCAGAAAATGGGCTAAAAATAGAACGAGAGAGACCTTGACCATCTCCGTTACCTGGAACGAAAACACCCCGACGTTAAGCCACCTTGTAGCGCCACCCGCACTGACCCCTAATTGAGTGATCAAAAGCAGCAACAGGAGAGAAACAGAAAGCAAAATGCTCAAGTATGCAACTTTCCTGAGATGGTAGTAGGGTATCCTGGCAAACATTGCCATCGCTCCAAGTCCCAGAACTACAAAGAACATCTGTTTTTTTATGAAGTGGTATCCATCCCCGAACCGCTCTTCGGCAATTACCGAGCTTGCGCTGTATATCATCACCGTGCCGAAAGTAACGAGAATCAATGTTACAAGCAGAAGCGTGATATCGGCGCCGTCTGTCATGGCCAGCCATGAACGGGCGGGTCTCTTTTCAGTTATGGACAAACCGGTCATAATTAGGTTGTTTAGGTAGAAGGCTGAAGGCTGTTAGGAAAAACCCTACTATCTTCTACCTTCAGAGCTTTCGGTGGATTCGCTCCGCTTAATCCACCCTACAAACTTATTAATGTAAATATTAAATTTTAAAATGAAAAAATACCCTGCATTTTTCATTTTAGTATTTTCATTTTAGTATTCTCATTCAACTATTTCCCTGAAGAACCTTCCCCTCTCCTCGTAATTTTCAAACTCATCAAAACTCGCGCATCCGGGAGATAACAATACAACATCACCGGAAGAGGAGTGTTCACAGGCATAGAGTGTCGCTTCTCTGAGAGATGACACAAGCGTGGTTGGAGCAACGCCACCGAGAAGAGAATTTATCATTCTGCCCGCCTCGCCAAAGAGTACCAGTTTTTTAACCCTTGCCCTGATGAGCCCTGCAAGTATCTTGAAATCTCCGCCCTTGTCCAGTCCTCCCAAAAGGAGGATTATCGGCCCGGGAAAGGTCAAAAGCGCCGATGCGACTGCCCCCACGTTGGTCGCTTTAGAATCGTCATAAAAATCCACTCCGCCTTTTTGACCGGCATATTCTATTCTGTGCGGCACCCCTTTGAAGTTTTCCACCGCCGCAATAATATCGGAGGAGGGACAACCACATCTTCTCGAAGCGATCACCGCAGCCATAACATTCTCTACATTGTGAGCGCCCTGAATATTTATCATCCGGATGGGATACTCCTCGTCGCCGACCTTGGGATCACGATATCTCAAGACCCCGCCATCCACAAAGATACCTCTGTCGAGCTTTTGGGAGGAGCTGAACCGGATGACGTCAGCCCTGATTCGCTCCGAGAGCGGCAATGACAGAGGATCATCAGCGTTTAGTATGGCAATATCTTCCTTCCCTTGATTTTTAAAGATTCTTTCCTTGACTGAGCGGTACTCCTCAAAAGTCCCATGGTAATTCAGATGGTCGCGAGTTGTGTTCAGAAGTATGGAGATGAAGGGACTAAAAGAGGAAGTCCACTGAAGCTGAAAACTGCTTATCTCTGCGACCACATATTCATCTTTCTGCTCCCCGTTCACATAATCTATAAGTGGATTACCAATGTTACCCCCGACAAATATCTTTTTCCCTGCCTTTTCAAATATCTCTCTCAGGATGGTGGTGGTTGTCGTTTTTCCGTTTGTGCCGGTAACGGCTATCATTGGTATTTTCAGAAATCTGAAGGCGAGTTCCACCTCGCTCAAAACCGGAATACCTCTCTTCACCGCTTCGGACAGCAGACCGTTGAACGGAGGAACTCCGGGAGAGGGCACAATCAGGTCGATTTGGGAGAGGATTTCAGGTCTGTGCCCGCCGGTCTGCAGATTTACCCTCAGATCCGAGAGAGCACAGACAGCATCCTCTATTTCCGAGGCCGGTTTCTCATCGGTAATGAAGACATCGGCTCCCTTTTCCGCCAGAAACCTGGCGGTCGAAACCCCGGTCTTTCCCAGACCAACAACCAGAACCCTCATGCCGTGCAAATCCATAAGTTACCGCTTTATGTTAAATATCGTGTAGCCGTTCACCGCAGAAATAACAAAACAGTTAAATAGGATTACAGGAGCGGTAATCAAAGCAGCAAGCGAAACGACTTTAGCCCTTGGTTTCTCTGCGCTCTCTGCGAGCTCCGCGGTGAATTTTACCTCAATTTCAAGGTACTCGCCGCTACGAGGGCCAGAATTATGGAGATAATCCAGAAGCGTACGATAACCTTTGGTTCGGCCAATCCATTTAATTCAAAATGATGATGAATCGGCGCCATTCTGAAGATGCGCTTCCCTTTAGACATCTTAAACCATCCGACCTGAAATATGACCGAGATCGTCTCCACCACAAATATACCCCCTACGATCGCGAGAACGATTTCCTGTTTTGTCACTATGGCCATGGTCCCAAGGGCGCCGCCAAGAGAAAGAGAACCGACATCACCCATGAAAACCTGGGCAGGGTAAGTGTTATACCAGAGAAAGCCGAGACCGGCGCCCATCATGGCCCCGCAGAAGATAGCCAGCTCCCC
>JAUWNZ010000251.1 GCA_030612385.1 Pseudomonadota bacterium
ATTTACATTAATAAGGGTGGATTAAGCGAAGCGAATCCACCGAAAGCCTTTTGTGGCTATGCCAGCACAGCGAAGAACGATTGGCAGGGATGAAACGATTTGACAGTATCAAAGCATGAAGGCCGAATTTCCAATTTCTAATTTCCGTGAACGCTTACCAAGTTTGTCCATGCCACCCGCTATGAGCTATCAGCTATCAGCTGTTTTTATGAGCTGTTTTATAGTCTCTGCGTTCATCTGTGTGAATCGGCGGCTGAGTAGTTACCCTGTGACAACCTATGACTACAATATCAACATACAGTCCCCGTAACTGTAGAATCGGTACCTCTCATTTACTGCTTCCCGGTAAACCCTTTGTGTCAGATCTTTCCCCGCAAAGGCGCAGACGAGGACAAAGAGTGACGATTGCGGCAGATGAAAGTTTGTCAAGAGCATGTCAATCTTTTTAAAGTGGTAGCCTGGATAGATGAACAATCCCGTCTGCCCTGATGTTTTTTTTACTCTCCCGCAATCATCAGAAACGGATTCCAGCACTCTTGTTGAAGTTGTTCCAACGGCTATGACTCTCTCTGCTCGATTTATGATCCCGGCAGCTTCCGTATCTATCTCAAAAGATTCTTCCTCCATAGTGTGATTCTCGACATATTCCGTCTCTATGGGACGGAAGGTGCCATATCCCACGTGAAGCGTGATGGGCGCAATATTAACCCCCTTATCTTTCAGGATTGTCAGAACACTCGGAGAAAAATGAAGGCCGGCGGTGGGCGCCGCCACCGAACCGGGGATGTCGGCATAAACTGTCTGATATCTTTCAATGTCGTGAAGGGATTTTTCGTTACCCCTGCTTCTTTTGATGTAAGGCGGAAGGGGAGCCCTTCCATGTCTCTCTAAAAAATTGTCAAACCCGGTTTTTGCTTCGAACCTGAGTACCCATTTTTTGTCGGAAATCCTCTCGATCACCTCCGCCTTGCATCCCTCATCAAAAAATATCTCGCTTCCGATACCGACTCTCTTTGCCGGCCGCAACAACACTTCCCACCTCTGCGATGGAGAAGTATAACTCCCCCTTCTTGAGCAGAGAAGTATTTCCAGGATTCCCCCGGTTGCCTTTTTACCGATAAGCCTTGCCGGAATTACCCTGGAGTTGTTTACAACCATAACATCCCCATTTTTGAAATATTCCGGAATCTCAAAGAAAAACCTGTTCTCGATTGATCCGCTTTCCCTATCCACAACCATCATCCTGGATCTGTCTCTGTCGACGTATGGTTGTTGAGCGATCAGTTCTTCGGGAAGATGGTAGCTGAACTCTTCCAGTCTCATATTAATTTCTTCCAAAATAAACGAGGATCAGTCCCGTAACGATTGCCGACAGTCCCATAACTCTCAAGGCCCTGTCAGGTATCTCAGATAATCTCATGAGACAGGCCTTAATCTTTTCTGGAAACGCAAAGTATGGCAGCCCTTCTATTATCAAGACTAATCCGATGACACAAAGTAAAAACTTCATATACGGTTTGACTCCTTAAATATTCAGGTTGTTTAGGCTGAAGGCTGAAGGCTGTTAGGGCTGGAGGTCAGTGGTCAGTGGTCAGAAAATACTGTTCACTGTTCACTGTCCACTGTTTTTTTACCTTCTACCTTCTACCTATTTTTTAGCATGAATCGAATGAACTGTCAAAACTCCCAAGGGAATATCTCCCGTACCCTGATGTTTTGCTTGATTTTTCAAGAGAAGGATGGTAGGAGGCAAATCATTGTTGCTTTGGTGTGACTACTTCTTGGCCATATGACCCGAGGGGGTGGGTAGTGGTTAGAGAGGTCGCGAGTAAAAAACATTAAGGAGGTATAAAATGAGTGTGAAAGTATTAGCTCCCATGCCTGGTACTATTATTGAGATTATGGCAGAGGTTGGAGATGAGGTGAAGGCTGACGAGGAACTTCTTATTCTTGAGGCAATGAAGATGGAAAACCCGATCGTTGCCCCGGATGACGGAAAGATCGCTGAGATTAAGGTCAAAGAGCAAGATAAAGTGGCCATCGATGATGTGTTGATGGTTTTAGAGTAATAGCTTCCCTGCCTTGAAGTTTAATGCCGAATCGGCCACTAAGTGGTTGGTTCGGCATTACTTTATTTTCCTGACATGTTCAGAAATTCTTCTCATCTTCTCTCACTGTGGTAGTACCAACAAAACATGATCAAAGACCATTTGGAATATTTAAGGATCTTGCCACTCTACATTGTCGGCGGGACAATCAGGGATCGGATCCTGAAGAGATATTCTCCTGATATCGATATTGTGGTTCCCTCAGACACTTGCAAAGTGGCCCTTGATTTTGCAAGAAAAAGCGGTGGAAGTTATGTTTTGCTCGATGATAACCCTCTCCAGAAGATGGAGCGTGTTGTAGTTAAATCAGAGAAAGGGGCTCTTCTGTTTGATTTTGCAAAGATGCAGGGGGAATCCATTGAGGAAGACCTGAGAAAAAGGGATTTTACCATCAATGCCATGGCGATTCCGCTTGAGGATTATCTGAAAGACAGTTTTGATGTATTGATTGATCCC
>JAUWNZ010000023.1 GCA_030612385.1 Pseudomonadota bacterium
GTCAGCGCCGTGGGAGACATGAAGGGTAAGGAGCGGGGAGATATCCTTATCTTTATGCCCTCGGAGCGGGATATCCGGGAGACCTGCGAGCTTCTTGAATCAGGAAATTATGCGGAAGACACCATCCTCCCAATGTTTGCCAGGCTTTCATGGGCCGAGCAGCGGCGTGTTTTCCTTCCCGCGCACGGCAGGAAGATCGTGGTGGCCACCAACGTTGCGGAGACATCCATCACCATTACCGGCATAAGATATGTCATCGATACCGGTCTTGCGCGTATATCCCGGTACAGCCCCCGATCCAGGACTTCCAGCCTTCCTGTCAGGGCCATATCGAGAAGCAGCGCCGATCAGAGAAAGGGCAGATGTGGGAGGGTGCGGGACGGCATCTGTATCCGTCTCTATTCTGAAGATGATTACGAAGATCGTCCTCTCTTTACACCCCCTGAGATACTGCGTTCCAACCTGGCAGAGGTAATTCTGAGGATGCTTGTCCTCAACATCGATGATATTTCATCCTTTCCATTCATTGACCGGCCTGATCCAAGAAACGTCAAGGACGGGTTCGACACCCTTAGGGAATTGGGAGCCATCGAATCGGTTGCAGTTGATCAGGGGGCAGGCGGCGGCAGGAAAAAAGTCGGGGGAGATCGCAGGACTGCGAAAAACCGGTTTGTCTTGACGAAAAAAGGGCGGATGATGGCGCGCATACCTGTCGATCCCAGGATTTCCCGGATGCTGATCGAGGCCGGGCGCGAAGGATGCGTGGAGGAGGTTGCCATTATAGCGTCAGCCCTGAGCATTCAGGATCCAAGGGAAAGACCGGCGGAAAAGGAGGCGCAGGCGGACCAGATGCATGCCCGTTTTAAGGACCCTGATTCCGACTTTATTGTGCTCCTGAATATCTGGAACAGATATCATGACGTATGGAATACCTTGAAAACACAAAACAGGATGAGGAAGTTCTGCAAGGAGCATTTTCTCTCCTACAGAAGAATGAGGGAATGGAAGGACATCCATAACGAGGTCTCAGCGATTCTAAAAGAGGAGGCAAAAAATGGGGCGTTTGAGCAGCGCAGTGTGATCTCTGATGATTCGCAATCCCGATACAGCCGAATTCACAGATCCATTCTCAGCGGGCATCTGTCAAACATAGCCACAAAAAAGGAGAAGAATATCTACACTGCGGCGAGAGGTAGGGAGGTCATGATCTTTCCCGGATCCGGCCTTTTTGGAAGTGGTGGAAGCTGGATCGCCGCGGCGCAGATGGTGGAGACATCCAGGCTTTTTGCGAGGGTTGTAGCGAACATTGACAGTGACTGGCTTGAAGAGTTGGGAGGATATCTGTGCAGGTACACATATTCCGGGCCTCACTGGGCAAGAGATCGCGGCGAGGTAGTTGCCTTTGAGCAGGTAAGCCTGTATGGACTTATCATCGTGCAGAGAAGACCCGTTTCTTATGGCCGCGTCAATCCCGATGAGGCATCCGGCATATTCATTCGCAGAGCTCTCGTGGAAGGTGATATGGATAAATCACTGTCTTTTCTGGCCCATAACAGGGGACTTATCGAAGAGATATCAGGGATGGAAGACAAGATCAGGAGGCGCGATATTCTTGTCGGCGAGGATGCCCTGTCTCAATTCTATGAAAAACGCCTTGACGGGGTTTACGATGTCAGGACGCTGAGGAAGATCATACTTGACAGGGGGGGAGATGACTTTCTCAAGATGAGGAAGGAGGACGTCTTGCAATACTTCCCTGATGAGAATGAAGTTTCTCTCTATCCGGATGAGCTTGCTATAAGTAGCAGGAAATTCCGGTGCTCCTACCGGTTTGATCCTGGAAAACCTGACGATGGGGTCACACTCAAAATTCCTGCGACCTTTGCCACGATCCCCGCGGAATCAACAGAGTGGCTTGTTCCCGGTCTTCTCAGGGAAAAGATCACCATGCTTATAAAGGGCCTCCCCAAAGAGTTCAGAAAGAAACTGGTCCCCCTTCCGAAAACTGTCGATATCATCATGTCCGAGATGAAAAGGGGCGGATCTATTATTTCAGCCCTGGGAAAGTTTATATACGAAAAGTTCGACCTGAATATACCCGCCTGTGCATGGTCACCCGACACCCTTCCTGATTATGTGAAGATGCGTTTCTCCGTTGTCGATCCGGATGGGCGCGAGCTGTGTTCGGGACGGGATGTTGGTCTTCTCAAGAAGAATATCTTATCTGAGGTTGAATTGCCTGGATTCGACAGGGCCGGATCTGCATGGGAAAAGCGAGGTCTAATCAGATGGGATTTCGGCGATCTTCCTGAAAGCATAGCCCTAAATGGCACAAATGATCCTGAGGTTTATGCCTATCCGGCACTTGAGAAGCAGGAGGATGGGTGCGTCGATCTTCGTCTATTCAAAGACGAGAGGGATGCAGAGAATGCGCACGTAAAGGGTGTGAAGGCCCTTTGTGAAATACACTTCAAAAAGGAGTTGAAATCCCTGAAGAGGCTGCTGATCCTTCAGGGAGACATGAAGAAGTGGGCCAACTATTTCGGCGGGGCAAGGTATCTTGAAGATGCCCTCTATGAAAGAGTTTCCCGCCATCTTTTTCAGAAGAATATCAGAACAGAGGAGGAATTCTTAAACCTTGTCAAGTCAGCGGGTCCGAAGATATTTCTGAAGGGGCAGGAGGTATTGGATGATGTCGAGCCGGCGCTTAAGGCGTATCACGCTGCAAGAACCACCTTTCACACCCTGGAGACCGCCAACCGTTCCAGCCGGACAGTCCTCGCATTTCTTGCGGGATTGAGAAAAGACCTTGATCGTCTGATGCCGGAAAGATTTCCGGAACTTTATGAAACTGAGAGATTAAGACATATGGTCAGGTATCTGAATGCCCTTGCAATTCGGGCAGAGAGGGGTATTTTTCATCTTGACAGGGACAGGTCGAGGGCGATTGATGTCAATATCTGTTCGGATCGATTGGAGGATATCTTGAATAATCTGCCGGACTGCGCCTCGGACGAAAAGAGAAGGGCTCTCGATGAATTTTTCTGGATGATCGAGGAGTATAAGGTATCCCTTTTTGCCCAGGAACTGAAGACGCCGTTTCCTGTTTCCCGAAAGCGGCTGGAGAAAAAAATAGGTGAGATTAAACGGATGGTTTAAGGCTTCGTCAAATAGACGAACGTATATTAAAAGATGAACGTCCAACATCGAACATTGAACATCGAATAAAAAACAAACACCCAATACCGAACATTCAACGTAATTACTCAGGTGAATAGACTGAAGATCTTCGGCGAGCTCAGTCGAACAGCAATTGTGTTTTTCGGGTACTTTCATCCTGACTACGTGAGTAGTCACCATTCAAAATTCGATGTTGGACGTTCAATGTTCGACGTTCATTACCTCTTCCCAATATGGAGCACACCCTTTGTAACGTTGCACAGGTGTGCGTTTAATCTTTCTATATGGGAAAGCATATCCGAATAGACCAAGCCGGAGTCGACAAAGCAGACATTCTCTTTGAGCCTTTGTATATGCTTCAGTCTATACTCCATTATCAGGGATTTTATCTCGGACTCGATGTTCAATGTTATGCCTGCGGCCTTGTGATCGTCATTTTCAACAGCCTTTTTTGTATGTCTCATCAATGTATGTGTCTTTTCGAGCAGCCTGTTTAACTCGTCCGTGGCATGATTGGAAAACGTGAGGTTGTTTTCATAGACGCGCCGGGCCAGTTTTACGATATCTTCGCAGTAATCGGCCACCCTTTCAACATCATTCACGCTGTGGAGTATTGCAGGGATCAATCTCGAATTCTTTTCAGTCAATTCGGTTTTTGTAATTTCAATCAGATACTCTGTAATGCTCTTCTGCATTTCATCAACGGAATCTTCATCAACCGATATCTCATTTCTCAACTTGTGGTTATAAGAAACAACACATTGTCCCGCCTTATCCAGCATCCCCATACAGATACTTATCATAACCCCTAACTCGTTAACGGCAGCCTGTATTGCCAGGTCGGGTGCGGATAACAGATTCTTGTCGAGATATCTCACCTCTTTTTTTTCATAATCTTCTCCTGGAACAATCTTTTCCAGGAGCTTCGCAAACAGCGGCACAAAGGCCATAAAAATCGCTGCATTGATGATATTGAATATGGTGTGGGTATTGGCGATCTGCCTTGCGATATCACTTGAGATCATGGGGGTATAATGCAGATACAGAGGGACAAAGGGCAGCGCTATAAGAGTTCCTATGACATTAAAGAGGAGATGGCCTGTCGCGAGTTTCTTGCTTGCAAGCCTGCCGCCGATACTTGCAATAATCGCGGTAACGCATGTGCCGATATTATCTCCGAGAATCAAGTAGATAGAGGATGGCAGATCAAGCAGCCCCGCGGTGGCGAGGGCGATCACCATACCTATGGTTGTGCTGCTGCTCTGTAAAAGAACCGTTACGATCACCCCTGTCAGGATTCCAAGGGCAGGTTGTTTCCCAAAATTGACAAAAAGACCAATTACAGCGTCATTTCCTGACAGCGGTTTGACTGCGGAACTCATCGTTGAAAGACCTAAAAATAGAATTCCAAATCCCAGCAGCGCCAATCCTTTATTTTTATTCCTGTCTTTTTTTGCAAATAATGAGACCAGCGCTCCGATAAAGATGAAGATCAGCGCTGATTTGGTAAGTTTGAATGCAATCAGTTGAGCGGTGATTGTTGTGCCTATATTGGCTCCAATGATGACAGGCAGCGCCGCCGCTAATGAAAGCAGTCCCGCGTTCAAAAAACCTATAAGAAGAACGGAAGTTGCGCTTGAGCTCTGTATTGCGGAGGTGACAAAGATACCGGCAAGTAATCCTTTGACCCGGTTTGAAGTCATTTTTTCAAGTATCGCCTTGAGATAATTCAACGATAACTTCTTGAGTGAGTCACTCAAAAGGTACATTCCGTAAATGAATAACCCTAAACCCCCAATGACCCCTGTAATTATACTGACATAACCCATAAGACTACCCTTCATAGAGAGGCGTAAATATTAACAATAACAAGTAGATATACATGGAACTCTCTCTAATTGCGGGGAGTATAGAAAAGGGATGGTTGAGTGTCAAGGAGAAAACGGTGTCAGGCCCTAATCAGGTTCAAGGTTCAAAACCCTGGACTTTTCTTAGCCTGTCTCGATTAAGATATTGACAGGTCTTTTTTAAAATAATATGCAACTACTCAGGTTGTTTAGACTAAACAATCTCAATACAGCAGTTACGATGTGGAAGGATACATGTTAGATAAACTTTTCCAGCTTTCCAAAAACAAGACGACTGTTCGTACTGAGATTATTGCGGGGCTTACCACCTTTTTGACCATGGCCTATATTATAGTGGTGCAACCCCTGGTTCTTTCGGGCAGGATGTTCGGGTTTGAAACCGGAATGGATTTCGGCGCCGTGATGACGGCAACATGTATAGCTGCCGCTGTTGCCACAGCAATAATGGCCTTGTATGCAAGGTATCCGATAGGTCTGGCCCCTGGAATGGGTGAAAACTTCTTTTTAGTGTTTTCGGTCTTTCCGGCCGCTATGGCTGCCGGTTTTTCAAATACCTGGCAGGTCGGTCTGGGAGTGATATTTATCTCCGGTATCCTGTTTCTTATCATTTCTCTCGCAGGGGTCCAGGAAGTGATAATGGATGGAATAAGCCCAAGCATGAAGAACGCCATGGCAGTGGGTATCGGAGTTTTTATCGCCTTCATCGGACTTCAGAACGCTGGTTTAATCATAACGTCTGCGTCGATCGTAAGCACTGTCCAGGGCTCTGTTCTAAGCCCGGGAACACTGGTCAAATTGAACCCTGATTTTGCCTCAATTGATATGATGCTGTTCTTTTTGGGCCTGTTTCTTACCTCGGTCCTTCATGTCAGGCGTGTGCCGGGCTCTATCCTTCTGGGCATTCTGGGGACCGCGGCGCTATCTGTAATTCTAAAGGTTGTCATGATTGCCGCTCCTGAATCTCTTGCGCAATTACATATGATCTCCGGGTCAAAGCTGGCAACGCAATTCACCCTTCCTGCAGGATTTGTTTCGATGCCGCCGCCTGTGGCCCCAACTCTTTTCAAAATGGATCTCATCGGCGCAATTTCGGGGTCAATGATACCATTCATTGTTATCTTTCTTTTCATGGATGTCTTCGATACGATCGGAACATTGGTCGGTGTGGGTGAGCAGGCCGGATTTGTCAAAGATAACAAGATCCCGCGCGCAAACCGGGTGCTCATTTCGGATGCTGTCGGAACCGTTTCGGGAGCATGCCTCGGGACAAGCACGGTGACGAGCTTCATCGAGAGCGTTGCCGGGATAGAGCAGGGCGGGAAAACCGGTCTCACCGGTCTCACCATTGCGGCGCTGTTCCTTCTGTCTCTCTTTTTCAGCCCGATTGTCTTGATGATCGGCAGCTATGCGACGATTACAGCTCCCGCGCTGGTTGTTGTCGGGGCGATGATGATACAAAATGTGACCAAGATCGAGTGGCCCGACTATAGCGAATCTCTTCCTGCTTTTTTAGTGATAATTGGCATACCCCTCTCTTACTCCATTGCCGACGGGCTGGCATTAGGGTTTATCAGCTATCCGGTCATAAAGCTTCTCAGCGGAAAGGGAAGACAGGTAGGCTGGGTCATGTACTTGATTTGCGTTATACTTCTGATATATTTCATCGTCTTCCGCGCCGGGATGGGGTGATTGAAGAAATAATTCTTCATGTCAGCACAAATACCCTATGGCCTTCTATCTTCTCTCTACCTTTCAGCTCGGGGACTTCAACTAAAAATGCACACTCAACAATTTTACCTCCAAGCATTTCCACCAGTTTTACTGTTGCTGAAATCGTGCCGCCGGTTGCCAGCAGGTCGTCGACTATGAGAACCTTTTCTCCTTTATCTATACCATCCTCATGTATCTCTATAGCATCTTCTCCGTACTCAAGGGCGTACCTCACGCTTATTGTTTTATAGGGCAACTTCCCCTTTTTTCTCACAGGAACAAATCCTGTGTTGAGTTTATAGGCAAGGACAGCGGCGAAAATGAATCCTCTTGCATCAATTCCGATAACCTTGTCAATTTGCATGTCCTTGTAACGGTTGTAAAGTTGATCACATACCTCCCTGAATGCATCAGCATCCTGCAGAAGCGTTGTTATATCCATGAAGTTGACACCTTCGATCGGCCAGTGAGGAACAGTCCTTATCTTCTCGCTCAGATTCATAATAATTACCTCATCTTATTTTTGAAATAACATTTATCAAAAGCCTTTTAACGTTGTCCGCATTTTTGTTGAACACCTTTAGTATTTCCTCCCATGAAACAGCTTCCTCATCTTCCTTCCAGCAGTCGTAATCGGTTGACATCGCAACAGCAGCGTATGGGATTCCAGCTTCACCCGCAAGGATCGCTTCAGGAGCTACCGACATGTTTATGACGTCAGCCCCCCATTTCCTGAACATCTTCGACTCTGCTCTTGTCGAGAACCTTGGCCCCTCGATCGTTATCACAGTTCCTTTCCTGTGGGTTTTGAAGCCAAGCTCCCGCGATGTTTCGTAAAGAACCGCTCTAAGACCGGCATCAAATGGCTCTGCCATCGACGTATGCGCTGCCCCGTTTTCAAACGATTCATGGAATGTTATCTTCCTGTGCCTTGTGAAATCAATGAACTGGTCGACAATCACAATGTCCCCCCTGCCTATCTCCTCCTTTAGGCTGCCGCAGGCAGTTGTTGCAATGATATGCGTTACGTCTCGGGCCATTAGAGCATGTATATTTGCTCTGTAATTGACCTGCGTTGGGCTAAACTGGTGCTTTTTCCCATGCCTTGCAAGAACTACAACATCAACCCCACCGATCTTACCAACGGTTAGCGCTGAAGACGGCTTTCCGTAAGGCGTGTCAACGCCTATATCCTTTGCGTCCTGAAGAATTTTCGGGTCATCCAGTCCTGATCCCCCGATAATTCCTAATCTTACCATTGATCCTACCCCCTCTTTCTCTAAAAGTCTGCCAGTTGTTTAGCCTGACCCGGAAAAGCTCAAAGCTCAAAGGTAATATACTACGCACTGCCACAAATTGAGCTTATTTGTCATTTCAACTGAAAGGAGAAATCTTAAGATTCCTCACATTCGTTCGGAATGACAGAAACGCAAGTTACAATCGTGTCAAGTATAGCTCAATAAATAGGGGTAGGGGCGACTTTAGTCGCCCACATTGGGAGGTTAACAGCCTCCCCTACCCTGATTTATTGAGCTGATAAGCTCAAAGCCTGTAACCGTTCACGGCTTGAAATTGAAAATTAGAAATTCGGGAGAAAAGCATGAGGCCAAATTTCTATTTTCTAATTTCGACGGTAAGTGTTCGCTCACTAAACTCTTTTGCCATTTTTGCAAGAACTTTACGATTAGGGGACTAATAAGCCATCTATCATTCATGCAAAATGTTGTCAAGAATCCTGGTCTTCTCTTTCCGTTGACACTGGGTTGCCACTGTTCTATACCTCTATCATGCTTAAACAGGTGACCAACTTAATCTATTTTTCAAATTTTATACTGGAGGGATATAAATCATGAAGGTAGATGGTAAAGACATTCGCACTATATGGCTGGACAAAGATTTGAAGGTAGTGAAGGTGATAGACCAGAGACTCCTTCCCCATGAATTTGTAATTGTGGATCTGAAGACAGTGAATGATGTTATAAATGCCATAAAAGAAATGTATGTGAGAGGCGCGCCTCTTATCGGTGTGACCGGAGCCTATGGAGTATATCTTGCTGTCTTAACCTGTCCTGACAAAACAATTAAGGATGGGTATCTGATAAAAGAGTGCAACAGATTAAAATCGGCAAGACCAACTGCTGTTAATCTTGCCTGGGCTGTGGATAAGGTTTTATCTGAGGTGTTAAAAGTAAACACCTCTTTAAAGATTGATGCGGCGCGAAAGGAAGCTGCAAGGATTACTGATGAGGAAGTCGAGAACTGCAAAAAAATAGGAGAACACGGGCTTTGCGTGATTGATAAAATCAGCGGCAGAAAAAGAGGCGATACAGTCAACATACTTACTCACTGCAATGCAGGATGGCTTGCCTGCATAGAATATGGCACTGCAACTGCGCCGATCTATGCGGCATTTGAACATGGCATGGATATACATGTATGGGTGGACGAGACAAGACCCCTTAACCAGGGGGCGAGGTTGACTGCATGGGAATTGGGTAAACACGGCGTCAAACACACTGTCGTAACAGATAATGCCGGCGGCCACCTTATGCAGCATGGCATGGTTGATATGGTCATCGTTGGCGCTGACAGAACTACCTGCACGGGCGATGTTGCCAACAAAATCGGGACTTACCTTAAAGCGCTTGCGGCAAGGGACAACGGCATACCCTTCTATGTGGCCCTTCCCTCCAGTACATTTGACTGGATACTGAGAGACGGGTTAAAGGAAATCCCGATAGAGGAGCGCGATCCGGACGAAGTAAGGTATGTACAGGGGCTTGTTCAGGGCACAACGAAAAGTGTTCTGGTTTCTCCGGTGGGCAGTCCTGCCGCAAACTTCGCATTTGACGTAACTCCGGCAAGACTAATCACAGGTTTTATAACAGAGAGGGGAATTTGCAAGGCAGAAGAGCAGGATATAAACAGGTTGTTTCCTGTTCATTAGGTTGTTCAGGCTGAAGGCTGTTGGGGCTGCCCTTCGACAAGCTCAGGATACGCTCGGACCCGGATCTTGTCGCAGGGGTAACTTCTACCTTCAGCCTTCGTAAAAATGACGTCTGCTATTTTTCTTACCCTTTCCATGATGTCGTAGACGTCCATGCAAAGAAGATGTCTCTCTTTCATCACAATCTTTCCGTCGATGATTGTGGTTGAGACGTCATGCCCTTCCGCTGAATAAACAATCTGGGAGTAGCAATTATACAAAGGTGTGAGATGAGGTTTTTTCATGTCGAGTATGATTATGTCGGCACACTTTCCCGCCTCGATTGAACCGATCCTGTCTTCAAGACCTAAGACCTTTGCGCCGCCGGTGGTTGCCATTTTTAAGACGGTTTTTGCGTCCATGACCGTTGGGTCAAGTGTCGCAACCTTGTGTATCCTGGCTGCGGTATCCATCTCCATGAACATGTCCAGGTCATTATTGCTCGCGCATCCATCCGTCCCGAGTCCTACTGTAACCCCCTTTTCAAGCAGTTTAGGTATGGGTGCAACACCTGATGCCAGTTTCATGTTGCTTTCAGGATTGTGAGAGACCTTGACACCATGATCGGCAAGTATGTCTATATCTTTCCTGTTGAGACAGACACAGTGAACGGCAATTGTGAGATCATCAAGAACGCCAAGGCTGTGGAGGTAGCTCACCGGTGTGAGCCCGTACCTTTCTTCGATTATTTCCACCTCATCTTTTGTCTCTGCCAGATGGATGATGAAAGGCAGTTTTGAGTTTCTTGCGATATTCTTGATGTTACGCAGTGTTTCAGCGGAACAGGTGAAGGGGGTGTGGCAGAGCAACGCTGGTGATATTATGGAGGATGCGGCTGTCCATCTTTCAATGAATTGTCCGGCTACCTCTGTGTGTCTGGAAGGGTCAGGGTTGCCGGGGGTCGGAATATCCAGGAATCCCTGTGTCGGCACGGCGCGCATCCCTGAATCGACCGCAGCCTGGGCAACGCTGCTTTCATAGAAGTAGGCATCGCAAAAAGTTGTTGTGCCGGAGAGTATCATTTCTGCTATCGCCAGAAGTGAACCGTTATATACC
>JAUWNZ010000122.1 GCA_030612385.1 Pseudomonadota bacterium
AATCCACCTTTATAACAACGCCATCTATCTCGTAAGGGAGTTCATGCCTGATATGAACCATTTCACGATGGTACTCCATGCATTCGTGAATATCTTTTGCCCGTCTGATATAAGGATTTACCTTAAACCCCCATTCCTGGAGAGTCTGCAGAGCCTCCCAGTGAGTCTTAAATGATCTTTCCTCAAGCGCGCCTGTGCCGTAGCAAAATATATCGAGCGGCCTTTTTGATGTTATTCCGGAGTCAAGCTGGCGAAGAGAACCGGCTGCCGCATTTCTCGGATTGGCAAAAGGGGATTCTCCTTCATCCAGCCTCCGCTTGTTGAGTTTCTGAAACGCATCGATTCCCATGAAAACCTCTCCCACTATCTCAACCTGTTCAGGAACCGGAGTATTACCGTTGCGGGTAATTTTCAGAGGAATGGATCGTATTGTCTTGAGATTCTGGGTGACGTCCTCCCCAACGGTTCCGTCCCCTCTTGTCGAACCGACGGCGAATATCCCCTTTTCATAGACGAGATTTACCGCCACGCCGTCAAGCTTAGGCTCGATCACAAAAGGGATGTTTTCCGTCCTGCTCAGAAATCGCTTTATTCGCTCATCGAATTCTACGATATCCGTCTCGGAAAAGGCGTTTGAGAGGCTCAACATGGTGGTAAGATGTGTAACTGAATCAAATCTTTCAAGAGGGGCTGCCCCGACCCGCTGTGTGGGAGAAGCGGTGAGATCGATATAACCGGAAAATTCCTTTTCCAGACCAATTAACTCCACCATCATTTTGTCATATTCAGCATCCGATATCTCTGGGGCATCGAGTTGATAATATCGCCTGTTGTGGTAGTTGATCTGGTCTCGAAGCTCTTTTATCCTTTTTATGGCAGGTTCTTTTTCCATCGTTTGATAGGCCTCGGGATATATTTACTTTAACTGTTCAGGCAGCCACCAAGGCACTAAGACGGAAAAGGTGACAACAAGAATAATTAATTCTGAGTAACCCCCCGGTTTTGCCGTGGGACTCGTAAAGTTAGACATTTTTGTGAATGTAAGAGAACCTCCTTTGATGTGAACCGCTTAAAGCGAGAAGCGACAAGGAGGTTTTCAATGGGGAATGTTCAAAGTTTAAGCAGTCAAGTTTATCATATTCCGCATTAGCTAATGCATCTTCAACATACCCGGTAAGAATATACAGAGACATCGTTTTATTCATCTATTGATTAATTCTTCATTTGGGCATAGCATTACGGATCGCCTGCAAATCTGTTCAGAATATTATTTGGCATCAGAAACTTCCCGACCCTTCCCGAATAGACCTTAAATATAATACCGCTCAGCCTTTGATCCCTTTTCTTATGGCGTTCAATCTCTTGAGATATTCCCTTTTGCATTTCAGGTTTTTCTGATTGTGGATATCATTCATGAGGAGGGTTAACGGAGGTCGGATATCTATCCCGTGACGGTTCAATCTTTCTCTGTTTGCTTTATCGAGGATAAGAAGAGAATAGTATGTGACAAGCGTTCTCGTTTTAGAATCCCTTCTTGACAGATATGCCTTGCCTCCCAGAGTGCTGAGAAAAAAACCGGCATATTCATAAATATCCTTCGTTGTGGTTTTAACATCTTCTCTTTTGCTTTCTATTCCCTTTGTGATCCAGTCGTAAAACAGTTTCATGGTTGGCTCGGTTATTTTTCTCTCATTCAAGAGGATATCTCTTATTAGTAAGACATCCTCTTTTCCTATCACCCCGTAGAAATGAGCTATGTTATGTGTAAGGGTGTAGATGTCCCGCGTTTCCCCGGATATGACAGGCGGATTGGCAGACAGCTTTCCAATCAGTTCGAGGAAATGTTTGTATGTCCCCTCTTTCAATTCGTAGGCCTTGATATAATCCTTATGATCCAGGTATCTGAAAAACCTGATGACTTCCTGATGTATTTCATCATAATTCTTTTCAACTCTGATCACACGAGGTGTTGTCGCGGGAGATGATGAAACCTCGGGCAATGTTTCATCAGATATCGATGGCTCTACTCTTTTCTTAATCTTATATATCTTTTTTTCCTCAGGTTCTTGTTCTTTCACGACGAGGGTTTCTTTTTCGGCATGATGAACGGTCTCAGATATATCTTTTACTTTCCTTTTCTGTCCGGAATTGGAAAATACAAGCAAAGCGACGAGCGCGGCCAGTACAACACAGGTGATGGCCAGTATTATTTTAGTATTTCGTTTCATGGCGTGTCTTATATTACATTAACGGCTCAATTTCAAGTTTTTGATCAAGGGTTTCATTCGCTTTATTGAGACGATCAATCGCTGCATAGACCGCAACTGATGATGACTCTGCGGCAGGCGCCGGAAGGCGACCGGCCGCTTCCATGAGTGATCCTGCCCGCACATCAAATATCCCGTTGCGAAACCTGCGGCGGTCCTCATCTGTGAGGCCGGCAAAATTACGAATCATGGCAGTGTATCCCTTACTTGAGGGGTCCATCGGCCTGTCGAATGAGCCTATTGCGCTGATAATTGCTTTATTAAGTTCTTCATCCTTGATCCTGGTTCCGGACATAAGATCAATGGCATCATCATAGACCTTCAGCGTTTCAATAAGGTTAGGATCCCTGTATGAAAGGAAAGAAAAGAGGCCGCAGGCAGGATCATACTGGCTCATTCCGCCGTAGGCCCCGCCCTGCACCCTGATATGTTTGTACAGATAACCGCTCGAAAGCTGCCTCGCCAGAACCATCAGGGCGGGAGAGAGCGGATCTGAATATGTTGGCGCAGGAAAGACCCTGGCCACATAGCAGACCTCAGCGGGGATGACAACGCCACAGCGTCTCGAAAACAATTCTGGGGACGATGGAACGTCCACACTCCCGCCATAAGCCAATCGTCCGGCCAGGCTTTCCAGGCCTTCGGTAAGGAGATCGATCCCGTCGGGATCGGCGGTCAGGTTCAGGATAAGTCTTTCCTTCCTGAAAACCATAGTGCGCAGACGGTCAAGTTTTTCACGAAGGTCTTCTTTACTATCTTGAAATCTCTCGGAAATATTTTTCAGGAAGCGGAGTTGATATCTCCCGTTCCACTCTTCCTCGCGGTATGCCGGCACGGAAAGGGACGCAGCGGCGGTCATCCGCGCAAAGAGATGGGCGGACGGGACAACGGAGGAGTGCAGGTTGTTTTTGGCCTCCAGCGCCAGATCCCGCATACGCTCCTCATCCGAGAGATCACCTTCAGTCAATATGTCTGAAACAATATTTACGGCATCCGGCACATTACGATGAAGCGCCTTTACCCTGAATATCATCTTCTGCCAGTTGCCTTTTCCATCGGTTGTCGTTCCTGCCGACAGATTACACCAGAGCCCCCCTGTCTTTAAAGCAATCCGTTTCGCCATCTCTTCATAGCCGAGACCTGCAGCGCCCATACCGGCGGTCAGCTTTCCGAGAAGAGGAAGATAGGGCTGAAGTTCTTCGGGAATATCGGAAACATCAAAGGCAAGATCGAGATAGGCGATGCCGTTTGCGAAGATTTTATGTTTCAGGGCGTGGATTCCCGCAATCTCAAATTTTTCCGTTGGAATCGTCTCCATTGCGCGGGGGATATCGCCGAGTTTCAACCTTGGAAGAGTGGACAGGGCATCCGGCCGGTCGGGCTCTGCCTGCATCGATCTAAGCGAAAGAGACTCTTTTCGTATATCTTCGAGTTCCCCTTGTGAAAGAGAGGTCTTGAGACGTGCCATCTCTTTTTGGAAGTAATCCTCATGTTCCTCAGTATAGGTGTTACTCGGCTCCATTATTGAGAGCAGCCGGTGAGGATTATCAAGGAACCACCTCTGGACAAATTTCTGAAAGAGATCAGGTTCCTTTCTCCATCTCTCCCTTATTTTTCTTAGGATTTCAGAAAATTTCAGGCCTTCGAGCGGATCACCATCATAGAGCCAGGTACGATAAGCCCTCCACATGAGGATAATCCCATAAGGCATTTGACTGCGGACAATCTCTTTGCGCCGGAACTCCACCTCATGAAGCGCGCCTTCGATTGTCTCCCGATCAAAACCGTCTTTCGCCACCTTATGCAGGGATTCAAGGATGAGTTCCTCGATACGCTTTGCGCAATCGGTATTTGTTCCCCGCAACCCCACTGCAAATGTGACCTGTCTCAGATCTCTCTCAAGGCCGGTCACCGGGGTAATATCTTCACCAAGGCCGGAATCGACCAGGGCCTTGCGCAGAGGACCGGCCGCGCTTCCGACCAGGGCGCCCGATACCGTCTGAAGCAGCAGGATGTTTTCATGATCTGTATTCTCCATCATCATCCATGCCACATTTATCGTAGTTTTTCCCTTAAGGTCTTCGTCCTTCCCAACCGGATAGAAGTCGTGCTTTATAGCCGGCCTTTGCCATCTTCCCTGAGCTTCAATGTAAGAGCTGACCTTCACATGATCAAATCCGGTCAGCATCTCTTCTAAAAAAGTGAGGTGATCCTCTGTCGGAATATCTCCATAGAGTAAAAACCTGGCATTTGTCGGCGAATAATAGGCGCGGTGGAATTCCTTGAACTGCTCATAGGTAAGAGAGGGGATTACTCTTGGGTCTCCCCCTGAATCAAATGCGTAA